>NZ_JBFOHL010000004.1:0-258023 GCF_040812275.1 Rhodanobacter geophilus
CGGCGGGTAGGCTTCTTCTTGGCGTCGAAACTCAACGAGGCGAACGAACGTTGTTTCATCGGGAATGGGCTTCCTGGGGCTCGCCGCTATGATGCCTCGGATGGGGAATAGATCAGAGCATCCCTAGCCGCCGAGATCTGGCGGCACCGACCGGTCCGCTCTGAGTCCGATCATTCGTTGCAAGTCAACAGGGAAATGTCTTTCGACATACGGTGCGGGTCCGTGCCGGTTTGCTCGAGTGCGGTATCCGGTTTCGTGAACTGCCGGCGCAATGCATTCCACGCTGCTGCATCGGTATTGAAGTCCCTGCACACTTCCCGATAAGTACGGTAAAGCGAAGCAGTCGGAGCGTTTTCACTGGTCGAAGCGATCATCTCGAGCAAGGCCGCTGATTGCCCGTTGATTCTGCTGAAGCTGGTGGCGCCTTTGACAGGTAGTACGGCGTAAGGCCCTCCGGAAAGACCGATGGATGCGTCGTCAAGTGTGCCGGTGAGTTTGGCAAGCTGCCGCTGCAGCGACTTGGTCTGCTGGTCGGGAGCAGCTTTGCTCGACGATGTCAGTTGCGTGCCCCATGCCTGGCCCTGTTCGTAGGCTTGCTTGCTAGCCGCCATGACGGCGATGACCTGTTGCGAGAGCGCCAGCTGCTTGCGCATGGCGTCCACGGTCGCCGGTGTCTCGCCCAAACGCGGGTCCGGCTCGAGCGTCAGCGGCTGCGTGGTCGAAATTCCGTCGACAGTCAGCCTCACCGTGTAGTTGCCGGGCAGCGCCACGGGACCTTGCGGGATGAAAGGCGTGTCATGCGGTTCGGCGCCCATGGATTGGTCGAAAAACAGCGCCGGCGGCGTCGGGTAACGCATGTCCCAGGTCACCCGATGAGCGCCGGCAGCAGCAGACAATGGCCGCTGCGGCCGGATCCAGAAACTGGGTGCAGGCGGGGCAGGCTGATCGAGCGCGGGGATCGGTGCAGTCGAATAGCTGCGCACGACCTTGCCGGTGTCGTCGAGAATCTGCAGTTGCACCGAACGTGCCGATTGCTCCAGCCAGTAGTCGATGATCGCTCCTTGCGGCGGATTCTTCGCGTGCGGAACCTCGGGCGGAAACGGGGTGTCCTGGTTCACGTTCGCTTGCACCAATATCGCCGCGGCGGGCCGGAACAAATGGACTGGCTGGCCGGCGCTATTCGCACTCATCTGCTCCAGTGGCGAGATATCGTCCAGGATCCAGATGGCGCGGCCGTAGGTCGCGGCGATCAGATCGCCGTCGTGGAGTTGCAGATCGTTGAAGGCCGTGGTCGGCAGGTTGAGCCGTAGCGATTGCCAGTGGTTGCCGTCATCGAACGACACGTAAACCGATGTTTCCGTGCCCGCGAACAACAAGCCCTGCTTGTGCGGGTCTTCGCGCACGACCTCCACGAAACTGCCGGTGGCCTGGTCCGTCGGCAGGCCGTCGACGATGCTCCGCCAGGATTTTCCATAGTCGCGGGTGCGATAGATGTGCGGCGTATCATCGCCGGTGGCGTCGTCTGCCACCGCCGCGTAGGCTTCCGCCGGATCGAAGCCCGACGCCTGGATATTGACAACGCCGTGCGTAGACAACTTCGGTGGCGTCACGTCCTGCCAATGTTGCCCACCGTCCCGGGTGACGTATACCACGCCGTTATTGCTACCGGTCCAGATCACCCCGGCCTTTACGGTCGAAGGCGACAGCGACTCGAGCGCGTCGCCGTGATGCACGCCTGCCGGCGGAGGCATTGGCGGCTTGCCCGGATGGGCGGTGAGGTCCGGGCTGATTTTCAGCCAGTGGTCGCCACCGTCCACGGTTTTCCAGACGTTCTGCGTGCCGTAATACAAGGCGTGCGAATCCTGCGGCGAGAACACGATCGGGGGTGAAATGGCCCGCCGAAAGTCGGTGTCGCTCACTGCACTGATGGCGCCGACGCCGGGATCGACGCTTTGTGCGCCCCAGGTCCTGCGGTTGAGCTTTTGCAGGAAGCCCATGTTGCCACCGTTGTAGATCACGTCGGGATTGGCGGGGTCGAGGGTCACGAATCCCGTCTCCCAGCCCGGCAGCGGAAACCAGTCGAGGTCGGTGACCTCGCCGAACAGGCCGCGACTGGCCACGGCGACCGCTCCGCTGTCCTGCTTGGTGCCATAGATCCAGTAGGGAAAGCGGTTGTCCGTGGTGATCTTGTACATCTCGGCCGTCGCCTGGTTGTACCAGAGGCTCCAGCTGCCACCGCCGTCGAGACTGATCGAGGCGCCCTGATCGCCACCGTAGACAATGTGCTTCGGATTGGTCGGGTCGATCCACCACTGGTTTGGATCGTCACCACCCGGCGCGCCTTTGTACGCAACCAGGGTGCGGCCTCCATCGGTGGACCGGTACACGCAAGTGCCCATGGTGTAAACGACGTCCGGATTGGCCGGATCCACCAACACCTGCTTGCTCGACGTATAGATGGTGCCGGTGGCGAGCGACCAGTTGTCACCGCCATCGTCCGAGCGATACAGGCCCTTGTGATTCAGCAGATACACACGCTGCGAATGGGTGCCGTCCGCGACCGCGGTCGGCCCGATCATTTCAGGCAGGCCGTGGCCCGTGAGTTTGGTCCAGGTCAGGCCTTCGTCGGTGGATTTGTAGAGATTTGAAGGCGCGGGGTGCTTGACCAGCGCATACCCGGGAGCTCCCGCCGAGTGATACGTCTGCGCCACGGTCGCAAATATCACGCGCGGATTGTCGCTCGCCCAGGAAAGATAGGTGGAACCCGACTCCGGCCCGACCGCCAGCACCAACCGCCAGCTGCGCCCGCCATCGGTACTTCGATACACCCCGCGCGCGCCGCCCTGGCGGTGATCCACCCCGCGCGTGGCTGCCAGCACCAGCTCGGGATTGTGCGGATCAACCAACAGCCAGCTGATGGCCCCGGCCTGTTCCAGCCCCGCGCTCTGCCAGTGCGCCCCGGCATCGATCGATTTCCATACCCCGCTGCCGTACTGGGTTCCGAAGATGCTGCCGGTGCCCGCATAGACGACCGACGCTTGGGACGGGGCCACCGCCAGTGCCGTGATCCCGCGAATTGCGTGCACGGCATCCGTCAGCGGATGCCAGGTGACCCCGGCATTCACGGTCTTCCAGACGCCGCCGTTGTCGGTGCCGACGTAGCCGATGGCTGGCTGCCCGCTCGCGCCCGACACGGAATCCACCTTGCCGGCGATGAACGGACCGACGTTGCGCCAATGCATGCCCTGCAACAGCTTCGGGCTGACCTGGGCTGGCGCCAGCGTCGCGATGCACAGTGCTCCGGCAGCCACCACGGTGCGGATACCCGCCGTTCCAAGCCGAGAAATCATGCTGAGCTCCTGTTTCTCCGTGATGGATTCCCCCAACCCAAGAACTCACGGCACGGGAAGATTCGGCCTTCGGGATGAGTATGGTCGGGCGGCAACCCGAGCGAAGCTGCATCGCCTTGCGGCGCATGGCCATGCAATCGAGTCTAGTTGATTCTCCCGTGCTCGGGCTTCTCGTGCGGCATGATCTCATGCGGCATGGTCAGGGGTTCTATCCCATTGGCACGACAAGTCACGCCTTGAACGGCTGCTATCCAATAGCTTGATCGGGGCCGCGAGTGGCTCCTCATGGCCGAGGCTGGCCCGTTGACCCGCGCTGCTAACAAGCGTTGCCAGTTCCCACGGCGGTGGTCAGGCTCGACATCGGGAATACTGCGCGGACTTCGCCGCCATTCCCTCGACCGAAGGTTTCTTCTATGGTGGCGAACCGTCTCCGACCATGGCGCCCGCATGTCCACATCCATCGAGCAACTGGACCACCTGAGGCGCAGCCTCTCCAACCGCCACCTGCAGCTGATCGCGCTTGGCGGCGCCATCGGCACCGGCCTGTTCATGGGGTCGGGCAAGACCATCAGCCTCGCCGGGCCGTCGATCCTCTTCGTCTATCTGATCATCGGCGTGATGCTGTTCTTCGTGATGCGCGCGATGGGCGAGCTGCTGCTGTCGAACCTGGAGTACAAGTCGTTCATCGACTTCTCCACCGACCTGCTCGGGCCGTGGGCCGGCTTCTTCTGCGGCTGGACGTACTGGTTCTGCTGGATCGTCACCGCGATCGCGGAAGTGATCGCGATCGCCGCCTACGTGCAGTTCTGGCTGCCGCACCTCGCCCCCTGGATACCGGCGCTGCTGTGCGTGCTGCTGCTGCTCAGCCTGAACCTGGCGACGGTGAAGATGTTCGGCGAGCTGGAGTTCTGGTTCGCGCTGATCAAGATCGTGGCGATCATCGCGCTGGTGGTGGTCGGCTTCGCGCTGGTGGCATGGGGCTTCCATTCGCCGGCGGGGAACAAGGCTACGCTGGCCAACCTGTGGAACGACGGCGGCTTCTTCCCGCACGGGCTGTCGGGTTTCTTCGCCGGGTTCCAGATCGCGGTGTTCGCCTTCGTCGGCATCGAGCTGGTCGGCACCACCGCCGCCGAGACGGCGGACCCGCGGCGCAACCTGCCCAAGGCGATCAACGCGATCCCGCTGCGCATCATCATCTTCTACGTGCTGGCGCTGGCGGCGATCATGGCGGTGACGCCGTGGCGCCTGGTCGAGGCGGACAAGAGCCCGTTCGTGGAACTGTTCGTGCTGGCCGGCGTGCCGGCGGCCGCCAGCCTGATCAACTTCGTGGTGCTGACCTCGGCCACCTCCTCGGCCAACAGCGGCATCTTCTCCACCAGCCGCATGCTGTACGGCCTGGCCGGCGAGAACCACGCGCCGAAGGCGTTCGCGCGGCTGTCAAAGGCGGCAGTGCCTTCGCTGGGCCTGCTGTTCTCCTGCTTCTGCCTGCTGCTGGGCGCGGCGCTGATCTACCTCGTGCCGAACCTGGTCACCGCATTCACCCTGGTCACCACGCTGTCCGCGGTGCTGTTCATGTTCGTGTGGTCGCTGATCCTGTGCGCCTACATGGCCTACCGCCGCCAGCGCCCGCAGCAGCACGCGGACTCGGCATACAAGATGCCCGGCGGCGTCTTCATGTGCTGGGCGTGCCTGGCGTTCTTCGCGTTCGTGCTGGTGCTGCTGTGCCTGCAGTCCGATACCCGCGCCGCCCTGCTGGCCAGCCCGGTGTGGTTCGTGCTGCTGGGGATCGGCTACGCGTGGAAGAAGCGGCGCGCCGGCCAGTCCGCCCCCTGAAAGGCGGGCCAGTCCAGCCATGGCTGCCGGTACGCGCCCGCGAGCCAAGTAGAATGGCGCGCCATCCACCGTCGGGAAGACACATGCAGGGTTCGCCGGGAGTCTCGATCATCCATCCGCACGTATTGGCGTCTGCGGATGCCTGCCGGGCCGAGTTCATCTCGGCGGCGCCGTTCCCGCACGTGGTGATCGACGATTTCCTCGCGCCGGATTTCGCCGCGGCGCTGCTGGACAACTTCCCCGCCTTCGAGCGCGGCAACGCGGTGGGCGACGACGGCAAGCCGGGCGGCAAGTCCACGCTGGCGAAGATCCGCCAGCTCGGCCCGGTCTGGCAGCAGCTGGACGACGCGATCCAGAGCCCCGAATTCCTCGAAGCGGTAGGCAGGCTCACCGGCATCGAAGGGCTGATCTACGACCCGTGGTATCTCGGCGGCGGCACGCACGAGAACCGCGACGGGATGAGCCTCGACCCGCACGTGGACTTCAACTACCACCCCAGCGAACGCTGGCACCGGCGGCTCAACCTCATCGTCTACCTCAACCCGGAATGGGATGCGCAGTGGGGCGGCTGCCTGGAACTGTTCCGCGACCCGCACGCCGATGCGCGGCCCGCGCGTTCGGTGGCGCCCGCGTTCAACCGCTGCGTGATCTTCGAGACCTCCGAGCGCTCCTGGCATGCCTTCGACCGGATCGAGCTGCCGCCGGAGCATGCCGGGCTCACGCGCCGCTCCGTCGCGCTGTACTTCTACACCAAGGATCGCCCCGCCGCGGAGACGGCGCCGCGCCACACCACCTATTACGTGAACCGCCAGCTGCCGCCGCACCTGGACGAAGGGCACACGCTGACGCGCGGCGACGTGGCCGAGATCCGGCAACTGATCGAGCAGCGCGACGGCCACATCCGCATGCTCTACGCCGAGAACACCGCGCTGCGCCAGGCCCAGGATGCCGGCCTCACCGGGCACCTGCTGTACCTGGCCAAGCGCGCCTTCGTGCGATTCCGCAAATAGCGCACACGCGAGCCGGCGCCTGCTAACGTGCCGCCACGCCAGCCACCCGGGGAGATCATCATGCGCCATCACCTTGCCGCCGCCCTCGCGATGACGCTAGCCCTCGCGGCAACGTCGACCCGTGCCGCAGAGGACAAGCCCACGCCCACCGCGAAGGAACTGCTGGCGGCCTCGAAGCCTTCCGAATGGCGCACACCCGACCCGGCCAACCTGCTCTACATGCAGTTGCCGCAGGGCCGCGTGGTGATCGAGCTGGCGCCGGACTTCAGCCCGCTGCATGCACAGAACATCCGCACCCTGGTGCGCCAGCGCTACTTCGACGGCCTCGCCATCGTGCGCGTGCAGGACAACTTCGTCACCCAGTGGGACGACCCGAACGGTGACGACGGTGGCGACAAGGCGAAGATGCATCCGCTGGGCAACGCCAGGGCCACCCTGCCGCCGGAATTCACCCGCCCGATCGACCCGAAGCAGGCGTGGACGCCGCTGCCCGACGGCGACATCCATGCGCCGCAGGTCGGCTTCTCCGAGGGCTTCCCGGTGGCGCGCGATCCGGCCCATGACAAGGAGTGGCTGGTGCAGTGCTACGGCATGGTCGGCGTGGGGCGCGACGTGCCGCCCGACAGCGGCAACGGCAGCGCGCTGTACGCCGTCATCGGCCAGGCGCCGCGCCGGCTGGACCACAACCTGGCCGTGGCCGGCCGCGTGCTGCAAGGCATGCAATACCTCTCGGCGCTGCCGCGCGGCACCGGGCCGATGGGCTTTTACGACAAGGCGTCCGAACGAACGGCGATCCTGTCGGTGAAGCTGGCTTCCGAGCTGCCGCCCGCGCAGCGCGAGAAGATCCAGGTGCTGCGCACCGACAGCCCCACGTTCTATGCGCTGATCGATGTCGCGCGCCATGGCCACAACGCGTTCTATCCCGTGCCGGTGGGCAAGCTGGGCATCTGCGACATCCAGGCGCCGGTGCGGGTGGACGGCAAGCCGCTGTAACAAGCCGCGCGGTCGCCAGCACAGACTCCCGCCCCACCCTTCCCGCAAGGGTGGCATCGACGCTCCGTTGCGCGGCAGCGGCAAGGCATGACGCCTTGGGCGTGACGATGGGCACGACGGCATAACCGTATCCGAACATCCGGCCTGGGCGTTCCGGTTATGGTGACTTCCATGCGTCGACCGGCCCGGCACCCATGTCCTTGAACGACACCATGCATCTGTTGCGTGCCTGGCTGCGCGATCCGCGCAGCGTGGGCGCCCTGGCGCCGTCCGGCCCTGCGTTGGCGCGCTTGATGACCGCCCACATCGACCATGCGCATGGCCCGGTGATCGAACTGGGCCCCGGCACCGGCGTGTTCACGCGGGCCCTGCTGGAACGTGGCCTGCCGGGACACCGGCTGGTGCTGGTGGAGACCGATCCGGTGCTGGCCAGCACGCTGGCGCAACGCTATCCGCATGCACGCGTGCTGCGCATGGATGCGGCCAGGCTGGGTCGCTCGTCGTCGCTGTTCGGCGACGAGCGCGCCAGTGCCGTGATCAGCGGCCTGCCCCTGCTGTCGATCCCCGCCGACAAGGTCGCCGCCATCGTCGAGGGCGTGTTCGAACGCCAGCTGCAGCACGATGGCGCGCTCTACCAGTTCACCTACGGCCTGCGCTGCCCGGTGCCGCGCGCGCTGCGCCAGCGCCTGGGACTGGAGGCCGAGCGCATCGGCGGCGCCTGGCTCAACCTGCCGCCAGCCTGGGTCTGGCGCATCCACCGCCGCAACCGCTGAGTCCCCGGTCACGTACGGCCGTGCCGGTCGCCCGCACTTGCAAACGACATATCTGCGATATATCTTAAATTTCCCAATTCGATATATCGGAGTTTGCCATGCGCATGCACCACCTGTTCCACCGCTTCGCGCACCATCACCACCACAGCTTCCAGGGCTTTGCCATGGACGAGGCCGGGTACGGCTACCACGCCGGCCGCCACGGCCCGTTCGGCGAGCATCACGGCGGCGACGCCTTCGGCGGCTGGGATGGCTTGCGCGGCGGCGGCCGGCGCGGCGGCGGCCGCATGTTCGGCCACGGTGACCTCAAGCTGCTGCTGCTGGCGCTGATCGAGCAGCAACCGCGCCACGGCTACGAGCTGATCCGCACCATCGAGGAGATGTTCCACGGCCAGTACTCGCCCAGCCCCGGCGCGATCTACCCCATCCTCGCCATGCTGGAGGACATGGGCTATGCACAGGTGGAAAGCGCGGCGGGCAACCGCAAGCTGTACGCGATCACCGCCGAGGGGCGCGCCTTCCTCGACGAGAACCGCGCCGCCGTGGACGCCGCGACCTCGCGCACCGAACACAGCGCACGCATCGCGGCGAAGATGGCCGCGCCGATGGCGGTGCGCAAGGCCATGCATGCGCTGAAGCATGCGCTGCTGATGCGCACGAGCTGGGACAAGGCCGAGGCGGAGCGCGTGGCCGCGATCCTGCAGCGCGCCGCCAGCGAGGTCGCCACCGGCCGCCCGCACGACTGAACCACGCCCGCCGCCGCCACGCGGCGGCTTCACCGCGCGCCAGCCATCGCCAGCGCCCGCTCCCCACGAGGTAACCACGATGGCCCTTCATGTCCACCGGCGCCTGCGCCACGACGTCGTGCTGCGCACGCTCGAGGTGCTGCGCGTCGAGCGTCTCTCCCCGCACATGCAGCGGGTGACGCTCGGCGGTCCCGGACTGCACGGCTTCCACAGCGCCGCGCCCGACGATCACGTGAAGCTGTTCTTCCCCAACCGCGACGGCGAGCTGGTGCTGCCCGCGCTCGGGCCGAACGGTCCGGAGTTCCCCGCCGGGCGCGAGGCTTCGCCGATGCGCGACTACACCCCGCGTCGCCACGATGCCGCACGCAACGAGCTGGTGATCGACTTCGTGCTGCACGGCGACGGCCCCGCCTCCGACTGGGCGGCCCGGGTCGCGCCCGGCCAGCGCCTCGGTGCCGGCGGCCCGCGCGGTTCCCACCTGGTCGCCGACGACTTCGACCGCTACGTGCTGCTCGGCGACGAGACCGCCCTGCCCGCGATCGGCCGGTGGCTGGAGGAACTGCCCGCCGGCACGCGTGCTACCGCGCTGATCGAGATTCCCGAAGCCGCCGATCGCCAGCCGCTGCCCTCGCGCGCCGATGTCGAAGTCCGCTGGCTGGTGCGCGACGGCGCCGCACACGGCGAACTGCTGGAGCATGCGCTGCGCGAACTGCCCGCCATCGAAGGCGACAGCTTCCACTGGATCGCCGCCGAGTCGAAGCGCGCCCGTGCGATGCGCCAGTGGCTGGAGCAGCGTGGCGTGCCAAAGGACTGGATCAAGGCCACCGGCTACTGGAAGGCCGGCGCGGACGACGACGACTGATCCCGGCCCGGCGCCGCAAGTGAACGCGCGGTGAGTGGAACCGCGCCATCACCACGAAATCTTGCCGCGCCATCGGCTATGCCTCGATCCATCGCCATCACCGGTCGCGCCGCGGCCGCAGGAGACGGGCATGAGGCGCAGGCACAAGCTGCTGGCATGGATCATCGGCGTGCCGGTGACGCTGTTCGTCGTACTGGTCTCGGCGCTGGTGATTACGCTGTCCCTGTTCAACTGGAACAGGCTGAAGCCGACCATAGCCGCGCAGGCCAGCACGGCGCTCGGCCGCCCGTTCGCGATCAACGGCGACCTCGGCGTGCAGTGGATGCGCGAGCCGCAATCGCGGGGCTGGCGCGCATGGGTGCCGTGGCCGCACATCGTGGCGCAGGACATCGCCGTCGCGAATCCGGCGTGGGCGAAGCAGCCGCAATTCGCGCATCTCGACGCGCTGCGCTTCAGCCTCTCGCCGCTGGACCTGCTGCGGCACCGCGTGCGCATCCCCACCCTGCAACTGGTGAATCCCAGCGTGGATCTGGAACGCGACGCGCAGGGCCGCGCCAACTGGACATTCAACCCGCCACCAGGCAATACGCCGTCCACGTGGACGGCGGATCTCGGCGCCATCGGTTTCGACGCCGGCCGGATCGCGCTGGACGACGCCACCGGCCGCGTGAAGATGGCCGTGCACATCGAGCCGCTGCAGCAGGCGATTCCCTACGACCAGATCGTGGCGCAGGCGACGGCGGACGCGCGCACGCAGGCGATCAGCAGCGCCGGCCGCGGCGCCGGCAAGACGATGGGCAAGGACGACGGGCAGAACCAGCCCGACGACGCGGCCGCGCGGCGATCCAGCTACCAGTTCGCCTGGACCGCGAAGGGCAGCTACCAGGGCGCACCGCTGGACGGCAGCGGCAGGATGGGCGCCGTGCTGGCCTTGCAGCAGTCCGACCAGCCGTTCCCGCTGCAGGCCAAGCTGCGCATCGGCGACACCCACATCGCCCTGGTCGGCACGCTCACCGATCCCGTGCACCTTGGCGCGCTGGACCTGCGCCTGTGGCTTGCCGGCTCCAGCATGGCCAGGCTCTATCCCATCCTCGGCGTCACCCTGCCCGACACGCCGCCCTACGCCACCCGCGGCCGCCTCACCGCCACGCTGGGCCGCCACGGCAGCCGCTTCGGCTATCACGATTTCCACGCGCGCGTGGGCGGCAGCGACCTCGCCGGCGACGTCGACTACGTCACCGGCGGTACGCGCCCCAGGCTCAGCGGCAAGGTACAGGCCACGCAATTGCGCTTCGCCGATCTCGCGCCGCTGGTAGGCAGCGGCGGCTCCAGCACCACCGCGCCGCCACCCGCCGCATCGGACCGCGTGCTGCCCACGCAATCCTTCCGCACCGACCGCTGGAAGGCGATGGATGCCGACGTGAGCTTCTCTGCCGGGCGCATCGAGCACGGCCCGTCGCTGCCGATCCAGTCGCTGTCCACGCACCTGGTGATGGACGACGGCACGCTCACGCTGGATCCGCTGCGTTTCGGCGTGGCCGGCGGCCAGGTGGACGGCATGCTGCGCCTCGACGGCAGCACCGCGCCGATGCGCGGCACGCTGAAGCTCGATGTGCGCCACCTGCACATCGAGCAGTTGTCGCAGCGTTTCGCGGCGATGCGCACCAGCCTGGGCGAGATCAACGGCGACGCCGCGCTGGATGCGCGCGGCAACTCCGTCGCCACCCTGCTCGGCACGGCCAGCGGCCAACTGAAGCTGCTGATGAACAACGGTGCGATCAGCCGCAACCTGCTGGAAATGGCCGGCCTCAACGTGGGCAACATCGTGCTCGGCAAGCTGTTCGGCGACAAGACGGTGAAGATCGACTGCGCCGCCAGCGACCTCGTGGCGCAGGACGGCCTGTTCCGCACGCGGCTGTTCGTGTTCGACACCCGGGACGCGCTGATCGACGTCAAGGGCAACGTGAACTTCGCCAACGAGAAGATGGACCTGGACGTGACGCCCCACACCAAGGGCCTGCGCGTGCTGTCCCTGCGCTCGCCGCTGTACGTGCGCGGCACGTTCAAGCAGCCCGACGTGGGCGTGCACACCGGCCCGCTGCTGGCACGCGGCGCCGGCGCGGTGGCGCTGGGCGTGGTCGCTGCGCCGGCGGCCGCGCTGCTGGCGCTGGTCGCCCCCAGCCACGACACCGGCAACGCCGATACCTGCACCACCATCCTGCAGCAGATGCGCACGCCGGCACGGCGCTGAGTGTTTATCCTTGCGATCGTCCCTGATCGCGTGGAGCGAACGGGTGGCCATCCCCGGCCGCACTTTATCCATGGTCCTTGCGATCGTTCCTGATCGCGAAAATCAACCGGGCAGCCATCCCTGGCCGCACTTTTCAGATGGGCGCGACGTAGAATGCCGCGTCTCCCATCGATGCATCCCCATGCAAGCCACCAACCAGGCCCGCCTGCAGATCCACTTCTGCGTGCTGTTGTGGGGCTTCACCGCGATCCTCGGCAAGCTGATCACCCTGCCCGCGCTGCCGCTGGTGTGGTGGCGCATGCTGCTGGTGACGGCCGCGCTGCTGCTGATGCCGCGGGTATGGCGCGGCCTGCGCGCGATGCCGGCGCGGCTGCGCTGGGCGTATGCCGGCATCGGCGTGCTGGTGTCGCTGCACTGGCTCACCTTCTACGCGGCGATCAAGCTGGCCAACGCCTCGGTGGGCGCCACCTGCATCGCGCTGGGGCCGGTGTTCCTCGCCTTCGTCGAGCCGTGGATCGCCAGGCGCAAGTTCGACCCGCGCGAACTGCTGGTCGGCGCGGCCGTGGTGCCGGGCGTGGCGATGGTGGTGGGTGGCGTGCCCGGCGGCATGCGCCTGGGCATCGCGGTGGGCGTGCTGTCGGCGCTGTTCGTGGCGTTGTTCGGCGCGCTCAACAAGCGCCTGGTGGAACACGGCGACCCGCTCACCGTCACCTGCATCGAACTGGGCACCGGCACCGCCTTCCTCACCCTGCTGGCGCCGCTGCTACCCCACACGGGCGCCGCCTTCGTGCTGCCGGACGCACACGACGCGCTGCTGCTGCTCGCGCTGGCCTTCGGCTGCACCCTGCTGCCGTTTGCACTGGCGCTGGTGGCGTTGCGCCACTTGAGCGCGTTCGGCACGCAGATGGTGACCAACCTGGAACCGGTGTACGCGATCGTGCTGGCGATATTGCTGCTAGGCGAGCAGCGGCAGCTGGACGGTTGGTTCTATGCGGGCGTGGCGGTGATCCTGGTCGCGGTGTTCGCGCATCCGCTGCTGGGGCGTCGGCAGCGGCCCGCCGGGCAGCCGGAGTTGCTGGGGACTGCCGAGAGCCACAACATCGTGGAGTAGAGGCTGGTTCGGCAGCAGCGGGCCCCGCCCCTGCGTGGCTGCTGCGGCCTGCTTCGCGGCCGCTCCAGTCGCCGGATGCCCGGCCTTCGTCATGGCGATGCACTCGCGCAGATGCTCGATGAAGGCACGCACCTTGGCCCGGACGCGCGGTATCGGGCGCACGCAGGTCTCAAGGCAAGGGCGCCGCCACCCGCCATGGGCGAAAGCCGGACGGGTGCACCGCACGCAGGCCGGAACCGCGCAGCGGGCCAACGCCAGGTCAAAGCAGCCGCCCGGCGCCCGCTCTGCAGCGGCCTTCATGCGGCCCGCGCACCACCCGCGGCCTATACTTGCGCGCCAATACCCACGGTCGCCGCCATGAACTACCGCCACGCCTACCACGCGGGCAATTTCGCCGATGTCCTGAAGCACACGGTGCTGCTGGCGCTGGTCGAAGCGCTCAGGCTCAAGCCCGCCCCGTTCTGCGTGGTCGACACCCATGCCGGCAGCGGCTGCTACGCGCTGGATGGCGCCGAGGCCGACAAGACCGGCGAATACCGGGACGGCATCGCCCGCCTGCTGTTTCCCGACCTGCACGGCGGCGGCGCCCACGCTGCCGCGCTGCCGCCGCTGCTGCGGCGCTGGCTGGACGCCATCCTCGCGCTGCCCGGCAACGAACACGGGCTGAAGCTCTATCCCGGCTCGCCGCTGCAAGTCGCGCAGGCCATGCGCGACATCGACAGCGCGCAACTATGCGAACTGCATCCGGAGGAGGCCGCGCGCCTGCGCGAGCTGTTACGTCGCGACGCGCGCATGCACGTGCACGAACGCAACGGCTACGAGGCGCTGAAGGCGCTGCTGCCGCCGAAGGAGAAGCGCGGCCTGGTGCTGATCGATCCGCCCTACGAGGCGCAGGAGGCCGAGTACCGGCTGATCGAGCAGGCCTTGAAGGAGGCCTTGCAGCGCTGGCCCACCGGCATCTACGCGATCTGGTACCCGATCAAGCGGCGCAGCCAGGTGCAGCCCTTCCTGCGCTGGCTCGGCCACTGCGGCGCCAGGCGCGTGCTGCGCGCGGAACTGCTGGTGCACGGCGACGACTCGCCGCTGCGCCTCAACGGTTCCGGCATGGCCATCATCAATGCGCCCTGGCAACTCGACGAAACCCTGCGCGAGCCGCTGCGCGCGCTGGCACGCCTGCTGACGCAGGAGCATCCGGCCGAATGGAAGCTGGATTGGCTGGCGAGCGAAACCGCTGCCGCGCCCGCCAGGCCACTGCGGCTACCGCCCACACCGCGCCGACGCTAAGCTCGCGACGCACCTTTGCGCTCAGGCCATCACACGATCCGGGAGCCCGCCATGCGCCATGCCACCGTTGCCGCCCGCATCCTTCTGCCCACCCTGCTGCTCGGCCTCGCCGCCTGCGCACCCGCACCGATTTACAAGAACGCGCCCGGCATCATCGCCGCCACGCCGATGCAAGTGGCGCAGGCTCCGGAGCAATACGCACACGGCCAGGTGATCTGGGGCGGCCGCGTGGTGGATGTGCGCAACCTGCCCGACCACAGCGAGATCGAGATCCTTGCCTACCCGCTGGACTCTTCGCAGCGCCCGGAATTCGGCGCTGGCGGCAGCGGTCGCTTCATCGCCATCGTGCCCGGCTACGCCGAGCCGATGAACTATCCCGCCGGCGCCCCGATCACCGTCGACGGCCAGCTGGCCGGCAGCCGCGCCGGCAAGGTCGGCGAAGCCGACTACGTGTTCCCGCTGGTGCGCGCGGCGCAATCGCACGTGTGGACTGCCGGGGAAATGCGCAGCGGACACCCGAATGTCAGCTTCGGCGTGGGGCTGGGGGTTGGCATCCGCTGAGCCGCGCCTCGGCGCCGCAACCGCGCGAGGCCCAGGAACGACAGGAGCGGCCGGCGTACCGTCGCCACCGCCGACAGCAGACAGCACGCCGGCCGCTGCCGTGCTTCCTTACACGTCCTGCCCGCGGGCGATGAGCCGGCTTTGCATCAAGGCCGCGGTGTGCAGCATCAGGAACAACGGAACCAGGAACGCCGGGATCACCAGCAGCGGCAGCGTTGCCATGGGAGCGGCCGTGACCTCGCCCGGGGCCCCCGTGGACAAGCTGGCACTCAAGGCCCCAAGGACGATGGCCACGGCAAGATCGAGCATGCCCAGCACGTTCCAGCGGACGAATGCACGGCTGGCGGCAAAGTCGCGGCGACGTGCAAGGGCCAGGACCATCCATGGGGCGACGAAGCCTACCGCCATGTCGCCCAGGCCCGCCGGCAACGCGAACACGGCCGGCAGCACATCGTGTGCGTACAGTGACAGGAAGCCCAGGCCGGCCCATCGCCAGGCCTGCATGCCCGTGATCAGGCGCAGGTCGAGCGAGAGAACGAACGCGCGAAACGACGGCGAGAACCGCAGCCACGCAAAGAACAGCAGGAGGGGCGTCGCGACCCCGATGGCAATGGCGATCGGCGGCTGCCCGGGACGCCCGACGAAGGCGCCCGATGCACCGAGTGACACGACAAGCGCGAACCATAGGGACAGGACCAGGATGATCCCGGGGCGGATGCCGCCGTTCCCCATGGGACGGGATCTGGTCGGGCGCGGAAAAGCCGTGGCTGACATGGGCGCTCTCCTCAAGCAACTTGCATTTTGCAAGTCTATGGCGACGCTACCCCACTTGCTTGCATAATGCAAGTGACAGGCCTCCCATCATCGAGAGCCAGCGAAAATGAGTATCGCCAAGCCCTTCGCGCGCTCCGCCTGCGCGGTCGCCAATTCGCTCGACATCGTGGGCGACAAATGGTCGCTGCTGGTGGTGCGCGACCTGTTGCACGGCAAGAGCACCTACGGTGAGCTCGCGGACTCGCCGGAACGCATCCCGACCAATATCCTCGCGGAGCGCCTCAAGCGTCTGGAGGCTGCCGGCATCATCGTCGGCACACCCTACCAGGAGCGCCCGGTGCGTTACGCCTACACGCTTACCCCGAAGGGCAAGGCCCTGGGCGACGTGCTGCTCGCGTTCGTACGCTGGGGCAAGCGGCACATACCGGGAACGGTGGTGATGGGCCGGGGGCCGGCCGGCGGCGGAACCGCGGCACCGGCGGCGACCACGCGGCGCACGCGCACGACACGCGCGAAATAAACAAGACAGCCGGCGGCGCCTAACGCGACCACTACAATGGCAGCCACCTCCGGACCATGGCTCGCATGCCCGACCATGTCGACGTCGCACGTCACTCCCTTCACCGCCAGCCCCATCGCCCATGTGCGCTCGCCCTATGCGCGGCGCATCGATGCGCCGCACCAGTCCACCGTGGTGGCGGGCACCGAAACGGGCAGCGAAGTCGAGGCGCGCATCGAGTTCGTGGAGAGCCTGCCGTCTGAAGCGTTTGCCGATCTCCCCGGCTTCGAGCGGATCTGGCTGCTGTTCGTGTTCCACCGCAGCGAGGGCTGGAAGCCGCAGGTGCGACCGCCGCGCGGCGGCGGCAAGCGCGGCGTGCTGGCCACGCGCTCGCCGCATCGGCCGAACGCCATCGGGCTGTCCGCAGTCGAGCTGGTGGCGGTGGAGGAGCGCGCGCTGCGTGTGCGCGGCGTGGATCTGCTGGACGGCACGCCCATCCTCGACATCAAGCCCTATGTGCCTTACGCCGATGCCTTTCCCGATTCGCGCGCCGGCTGGATCGACGCGATCGACGCGGCGCAGGGCCGGCATTCCGCCCCTGGTCCAAGGCGGCCGCGGAAACCCGCCAACGACGAGAAAAGCTGAATCGCGGCGCTTGCGCGACTGCGGCAAACCGGCGCAAGGACTTGTATCCAGGCTGGAATCGGAACATGCTGCACTGCACACAATACGCCGAAGTATTGAAATGATCTCCGCCAGCCTGCGCTCGACCACCCCGCACCCGCCGCTGCCCCCGCGCAGCCGCGAACGCTATGCCCCTGCGCTCACCGTGCACACCACCCGCGGCGAACGCGTGCGCAGCCGCGACGGCCGCGAGCTGTGGCTGCGCGATATCGAACCCGGCGACGTGGCAGCGCTGCAGCGCTGCTTTGCCCGGCAGTCGCCGGAGGACATCCGTCGCCGTTTCCTGCACGCGATGTCCGAGCTGCCCGCGCCGATGGCACGGCGCCTGTGCAACATCGACCCGACGTGCGAGACCGCGCTGGTGCTGGTGGACGAGTCGGCCCGCCCCGCCGAAATCCGCGGCGTGGGTCGCATCTATGTGGACGAGTCCGCCGACAGCGCCGAGTTCTCGGTGATCGTGGAACACGACTGGAGCCGCATCGGCCTCGGCGCGCTGCTGATGCAGCGCCTGGTCGACGATTGCCGCCGCCGCGGCCTCGCCGAGATCTGGGGCTATGTGCTGCTGGAGAACCGCCCGATGCTGGAGCTGTGCCGGGAACTGGGTTTCACCCAGCGCCTGATGCCGGACGAGCCGGGCACGGCGCAGATCACGCTGCGGCTGTAACGCACTGCTCCCTCCCCCCAGCGGGGAGAGGGCTGGGGTGAGGGGCCATGTTTGCCTCGCCGCAAAGCCGAAGCAGGCTTTGTCGGCGGCATTCCCGCGAGCACCCGCCCCATCTCCTCGATCCTCTTCCTCGCCCCTCAGAGCAGGGCCATCCATGGCCCTTCCCCGCGTCCCCGCTGAGAGAGGAAAAAGCCAAGCTTACGCATCACGCTACACTTGGGCGCTTTCCCGGTGCGATCAGACGTTCGCGCCCCCAGTGCCAACGTGTCCATGCCCGCCCCGATCCCGCATCCCCCGCTCCCCACCACACCGAAACAGCGCCGCTACTGGACGACGCCGCACGGCTCGTCGCGCGCGCTGCTGCTGGCCGAGGCTGCACGCTCGCATGAAGGCCTGCTGGTGGCGGTGACGCGCGACACCCAGCGCGCCTCGGCGCTGGAGGACGAACTGCGCATCTTCGCCGGCGACCTGCCGGTGCTGCACTTCCCGGACTGGGAAACCCTGCCCTACGACGTGTTCAGCCCGCACCCGGAGATCGTCTCGCAGCGCATCGCCACGCTGTACCGCCTGCCCGGCGTGAAGCTCGGCGTGCTGGTGGTGCCGGTGGCCACGCTGATGCAGCGCATCGCGCCGCGCTCGCACATCACCGGCTCGGGCCTGATGGTGGCGAAAGGGCAGAAATTCGACCTCGCCACCGAGCAGCGCCGGCTGGAAGCCAGCGGTTACCGCAACGTGCCGCAGGTGGCCGAGCCCGGCGACTTCGCCGTGCGCGGCGCGCTGATCGACATCTATCCGATGGGCACGGAGCAGCCCTACCGCATCGAGCTGTTCGACGACGAGGTCGACTCCATCCGCAGCTTCGACCCGGAGACGCAGCGTTCCGCACAGCCGGTGGAAAAGGTGGAGCTGCTGCCCGCGCGCGAATTCCCGCTCACCGAGAACGCCGCCAAGGATTTCCGCAACGCGCTGCGCGAGCGCTTCCCGATCGACGTGCGCCGCTGCCCGCTCTACCAGGACATGAAGGAAGGCGTGACGCCCGGCGGCATCGAGTACTACCTGCCGCTGTTCTTTCCTGCGAAGAGTCCGCACATGGATATGCGGGGTGTTGCGGAGGATCCGCATGAAGGGAAAGGCACCTCCACCCTGTTCGAGTACCTGGCCGACGACGCGCTGTTCGTGCTCGGCGAAGGTGCCGGCGAGGCGGCCGACCAGTTCTGGACGCAGACCGCCGAGCGCTACGACCAGCGTGCCCACGACATCGAACGTCCGGTGCTGCCGCCGGCCGAGCTGTACCTGTCGCCCGGGCAGTTGCGCGAGCAGCTGAACAAGCGCCTGCGCGTGGAAGTCGTTGAAAGCGGCCATGCGCACGCGGCGGACGCCGGTACCCAGCCGGCGCCCGAGCTGCCGCTGAACCGCAAGGGCGAGGAGCCGGGCACCTCGCTGCGGCATTTCCTGGAAAGCTACCCGGGCCGCGTGCTGGTCGCTGCCGATTCGGCCGGCCGGCGCGAAGCGCTGGTGGAGACGCTGGCGGGCGCAGGGCTGAAGCCTGCGCACGTCGACGGATGGCAGGATTTTCTCCTCCCCCTGCGTGCAGGGGGAGGCCGGGAGGGGGTTCGCGGCAAGCCTGCAGAACCCCTCCCCAACCCTCCCCTGCACGCAGGGGAGGGAGCGAAATTCGCCATCACCATCGCCCCGCTGGAACAGGGCTTCGCGCTGACGAAACCGGCGCTCACCGTGCTCACCGAGCGCGAGCTGTTCGGCGAGCGCGTGCGCACCGAGCGCCGCCGGCGCCGCGGCGCCGCGCGCGATCCCGACGCGATCATCCGCGACCTCACCGAGCTGTCCGTCGGCTCGCCCATCGTGCACGTCGACCACGGCGTGGGCCGCTACCAGGGCCTGCTGTCGATGGAACTGGGCGGCATGGAGGGCGAGTTCCTCGTCATCGAGTACGCCAAGGGCGACAAGCTCTACGTGCCGGTGGCCCAGCTCGGCCTGGTCAGCCGCTACAGCGGCACCGCTCCGGAGCTGGCACCGCTGCATTCGCTGGGCGGCGACGCCTGGGAACGCGCGCGCAGGAAGGCCGCCGAGAAGGTGCGCGACGTCGCGGCGGAGCTGCTGGCGATCTACGCCCAGCGCGAGGCGCGCGGCGGCGAGTCGCTGTCGATCGACCGCCAGCTGGTGGAGGAATTCGGCGCCAGCTTCCCGTTCGAGGAAACGCCCGACCAGGAACAGGCCATCGACGCCGTGTTGCGCGACCTCGCCGCGCCGCGCGCGATGGACCGCGTGATCTGCGGCGACGTGGGCTTCGGCAAGACCGAAGTCGCCCTCCGCGCCGCCTTCGCCGCCGCCACCGCCGGCAAGCAGGTGGCGGTGCTGGTGCCCACCACCCTGCTCGCGCAGCAGCACTACCGCAACTTCGCCGACCGCTTCGCCGACTGGCCGGTGAAAGTGGACGTGCTCTCGCGCTTCAAGTCGAGCAAGGAAGTGAACGAGGCGCTGAAGCGGCTGGCCGACGGCCAGATCGACGTGATCGTGGGCACGCACAAGCTGCTGCAACCGGACATCAAGTTCAGGAACCTCGGCCTCGTCGTGGTCGATGAGGAGCAGCGTTTCGGCGTGCGCCAGAAGGAGCAGCTGAAGAAGCTGCGCGCGGAAGTCGACCTGCTCACCATGACCGCCACGCCGATCCCGCGCACGCTGAACATGGCGATGAGCGGGCTGCGCGACCTCTCGCTGATCACCACGCCGCCCGCGCACCGCATGGCCGTGCGCACCTTCATCTCGGCGTGGGACCCGGCCACCATCCGCGAGGCGTTCCAGCGTGAGCTGCAACGCGGTGGCCAGGTGTATTTCCTGCACAACGAAGTGGAGAGCATCGAGCGCACCGCGCGCGAGCTGGAGGAACTGATCCCGGAAGCGCGCATCGGCGTGGCCCACGGGCAAATGGCCGAGCGCGAGCTGGAACGGGTGATGGCGGACTTCCACCGCCAGCGCTTCAACGTGTTGGTGTGCACCACGATTATTGAAACGGGAATCGATATTCCCACGGCCAATACCATCGTCATCGACCGCGCCGACCGCTTCGGCCTGGCCCAGCTGCACCAGCTGCGCGGCCGCGTGGGCCGTTCGCACCATCGCGCCTACGCCTACCTGATCGTGCCCGACCGCAAGTCGATCACCGCCGATGCGGAGAAGCGGCTGGAAGCGCTGGCCTCGCTGGAGGAACTCGGCGCCGGCTTCACCCTGGCCACGCACGACCTGGAGATCCGCGGCGCCGGCGAGCTGCTGGGCGACGAACAGTCCGGCCAGATCCAGGAGATCGGCTTCGGCCTCTACACCGAACTGCTGGACCGCGCCGTGCGCGCGCTGAAGAGCGGCAAGGTGCCGGACTTCGACCTGTCGTCCGAGCACGAGACCGAGGTGGAACTGCACCTGCCCGCGCTGATCCCCGACGACTACCTGCCCGACGTGCACACGCGCCTGACGCTGTACAAGCGCATCGCCAGCGCGCGCAACGAGGACGCGCTGCGCGACCTGCAGGTGGAGATGATCGACCGCTTCGGCCTGCTGCCCGAACCGACGAAGACCCTGTTCGCGCTGTCCGGCCTCAAGCTGATGGCCACGCCGCTGGGCATCCGCAAGCTGGACTTCGGACCGAACGGTGGCCGCATCGTGTTCCGCGAGAAACCCGAGGTCGATCCGCTGGCGATCATCAAGCTGATCCAGGGCCTGCCACGCGTGTACAAGCTGGACGGCCAGGACAAGCTGCGCGTCACCCTCGACCTGCCCGGCGCCAGCGAGCGCATCCGCAGCGCGCAGGAAGTGCTGGTGCTGCTGGGGGCGCGACGGCCCGGCTGAACCATGCCAGCCATCGCCCGGAAGGGCCCGGCAGCGCATGGTCAGCACCGGCCCGGTGCATGCCGATGCATTCCTTCGGCATGCCAGCTGTCGCTGGATCGCCGCGCCTGCGCGCCGGGAAGATGGCCGGGCCATCGCATCGAGGATGCGACATGGAGGGGAACACCCGCGAAAGCGAGCAGGGCCGTGCACCCGGCCAGCCGCGCTTCGGCATCGACGCGCCGGGCCTGGTGCTGGGCTTCGCCATCGGCGGCCCCTTGCTGTTGCTCGCCAGCCTTTTCGATGGTTTCGCGCCCGCGCTGTCGCTGACGATGCGCTATACCGGCTTCGTGCTGTGCGCCGAAGCGATCCTGATGACGCTGAGCAGCC
Organism: Rhodanobacter geophilus; assembly: GCF_040812275.1. Classification (NCBI taxonomy): domain Bacteria; kingdom Pseudomonadati; phylum Pseudomonadota; class Gammaproteobacteria; order Lysobacterales; family Rhodanobacteraceae; genus Rhodanobacter; species Rhodanobacter geophilus. The sequence continues at coordinate 21,623 of NZ_JBFOHL010000004.1, forward strand.
TGTACGGCAAGCGCCAGGTGGCGCGCCAGGTGATCGACGCCCTGCGGTTGCACGGCGACGAGCAGGTGCTGGACGTGGGTTGCGGCCGCGGCTTGCTGCTGCTTGAAGCGGCGCGCCGCCTGCCGCGCGGCCGCGCCACCGCGTTCTACGCGCAGATCCTGCGCGAGACCGGTTTCACCGTGCAGCGCTCGTGGCCGGGATTCCGGATGTTCCCGTGGGTGCGGATCGTGCGTGGGCGGAAGCCTTGAGAGCCTGCCCAACGCCTCCACGTGGCCCGCGCCGGGAGCTGTTTGCGCACAGGCCAGGGAGGATCGCATGTGGAGACGTTAGGCAGGCTCCTGGTCAGGAACTGCACGAGAGCATCGAACAGCCGGGCTTGTGCCGTGCCCAGTCGGGACGCTTGCGCGCAAAGACCTCGCGGCCGGCTTGCTCGTCGTACGGATGACGCAACACGTCGAGCAGTTCGTGGACGCCGGCACAGTCGCCCTGCTCGGCGCGTTCGATCGCCTGCTGCGCCAGATAGTTGCGCAGCACGTAGCGCGGGTTGGCGAAGCGCATGCGGACGCGGCGCTCCGCGACAGGCAAGGAGTCGTCGGCGAGGCGGGCAGCGTAGCGCGCCAGCCAATCGCCGAAGGCGGCTTCGTGCGCACGGCGCTTCGCCTCGTCGTAGAACGCCTCGTGCAGCGATTCCAGCACGGGATTTTGCGGATCGAAGTCGGCGAGGCCACGAAACCACAGCGTCATGTCCACCTCGGCCTCGTGCAGCAAGGCCTGCAATGACTGCATCAGCGCCACGTCCTCGTCGCGGCAGGCGGCGAGTCCGAGCTTGGCGGCGACATTGGCGCGATCCGCCTCGGCGTAGACGGCGGCGTAGCGGTCCAGTCCGGCCTGCAACGGCGCGGTGTCGCCGAACAGCGGCGCCAGCGCGGCGGCCAGCCGCGACAGGTTCCACCACGCCACGTTCGGCTGCTGGCCGTAGCGGTAGCGGCGGCGATGCGCATCGGTGGTGTTCGGCGTCCAGTCCGGATCGTAGTCGTCGATCCAGCCGTAGGGACCGTAGTCCAGGGTGAGGCCGAGGATGGACAGGTTGTCGGTGTTCATCACCCCGTGCACGAAGCCCACCCGCATCCACCCGGCGAGCAACCGCGCGGTGCGTGCGCAGACGTTGCCGAACCAGTCGCCGTACAAGGTTTCGCCCTGCCCCGCGAGCTGCGGAAAATCGCGCCGGATGGTGAAGTCGGCCAGTTGCCGCAGCAGCGCGGTGTCGCCACGCGATGCCGGCAGCTCGAAGCTGCCGAAGCGGATGAAGGAAGGCGCCACGCGGCAGACGATGGCGCCGGGTTCCGCACGCGGATGGCCGTCGTAGAGCATGTCGCGCACCACCGCCTCGCCAGTGCCCACCAGGCACAGTGCGCGCGTGGTGGGAATGCCCAGGTGGTGCATCGCCTCGCTGCACAGGAATTCGCGGATCGAGGAACGCAGCACCGCGCGGCCGTCCGCGCCGCGCGAATACGGCGTGGGGCCGGCGCCTTTCAGTTGCAGCTCCCAGCGCTCGCCACTCGGCGTGATCGCTTCGCCCAGCGAGATCGCACGGCCGTCGCCGAGCTGGCCCGCCCACACGCCGAACTGGTGGCCGCCGTAGTTCGCCGCCCAGGGCTGCATGCCGGGCAGCAGCGCGTTGCCGCCGAACACCTGCGCGAAAGCGTCGCTGGCGAGTTCCTCGGCGCCGAAACCGAGCGCGGCAGCCATCTCCGCCGAATGGGCGAGCAGCCGGGGCGCGGCCACCGGCGTGGGCAGAACCCGCGAGTGGCAGGCGCCAGCCACCTCGCGCGGGCCGGGTGCGTCGGAGGGATCGCCGGGGAGTTCGCCGAGGAAGGCGTTGTCGAAATGCAGCGTGTGCATGCTGCGATGGTAGCTCGCTGCGCGCACCAACCTGCAGGGCGTGTTACCCGATGTCCGGAAAATGCCTCCTGCACTTTCCAGACTCGCCCGGTCCGGCCGCAGGCCGGGCTGGGTTCCGCCGGCCCATCACGGACGTGACGGGCCGCCTGCGAGCCATCGATGGCTCGCGTGACAGCTGGTCACTTCGGTTTGCGGAAGCGATAGATGAACTGGTCGGTGTGGCCGCGTATCGACTTGTCGAACACCGCCTTGGTATGCGGATCGGCCGGGTTGCGCAGCGCGTCGCTCTCGCCGTCGAACACGAAGCCGGCGGCCTCCACTTCCTTTTTCACCACCGCGGGATCGATGCGGTGCAGGGTGTCGGTGTCGGCCAGCCCCGAGCCGGCCGGCGCCACGTGGTCGATCACCACGAACACCCCGCCGGGCCTGAGCGCGTCGAACACCGCCTTGTCGAATCCCGCCATGTCCACCGGCCCCATGAACGGGTCGTGGTAGTCGTGGTAGTTCTGCGCGGTGAACACCACATCGACCTTGACCGGCACGCTGAGCCGGGCGGCGGGCTGCTGGAGCAGAGTGACGTTGGCGTAATGCGGCGTGGCCACCAGTTTCTGCCAGTTCGCATAGCTCTTGGCCGAGTACTTCCCCATCTCGTCCGGCCACACCGTATAGACGTGGCCTCCGGGTCCCACGATGGCGCTGAACACCCGCGTCCAGTAACCGCTGGAGGGCACCAGCTCCAGCACGGTAGCGCCCGGCTTCACCTGGGCGAAAGTCATCACCGCGGCCATCTGGCGGCGGGCGTCGTCTTTCGTATCGGCGGCGCGGGCGGGGTCCTTGATCGCGGCGGTGACGTAGGCGGGTATGGACTGGCCACCGGATTGCGCGGCGGGCATCGCGGAGCTGGCGGCGGGGAGTGCGAGTACAAGCAATGCGGCAAGAACGGTCGGACGCATGACGAACTCCGTTTTCAGCGGGGGGACGCCGATTGTGCACCCGATCGCCCCGTGCCGCGCCCATGACGGATGACGCATGCCGTGCTCAACCCGGCAGCAACGGCCAGCGCGCCAGCGCGCGGTAGTCGCGCCCTGCGGCCCGGCTCTCGAGCAGCGCCAATGCCCCCACCGTCCAGTGCACCGGCGTCACCGCCGTCTCCGGCAGCACCCGGCGACCATAGGCCAGGGTGACGTGCGGCACGAAGCGTTCGTCCAGCTTCAGGCCCGGCATCTCCCGCAGCAGCCCGTCTCGCCATTGCCGCCACAGCTGCTGCAGTGCTTCCGGCAACACGCTGCCGCACAGCACGCGCGGCGGACGACGCCCGTGGAAGCTGCGCAGGCGATCCAGCGTCCAGTCGAAAGCCATGCCATGCACGCTGCCGGCAACCCGCTCCACCGCCGCGACCAGATCGGGCCGCGGCCGGTCATGCTCGCCGAGGAAATGCAGGGTGGCGTGGTAGCGCCGCGGGTTCACCGGGCGCAGGCCGGCATCCCGCGACCTCCCCGCCCCCGCTGCAGCCAGCGACAGCGACCTGCGCACGCCCTCGTCCGGCAACAGGGCGAGGAACAGGCGGCAAGTGCCTATCTCCGTCCGGGTGGACGAATCACTCTTGCTGTGTCGCCCGGCGATGTGGTCCAAGGCATTCATGAAGGTGCCGCAGTACCGGAAACCCCGTTTTGCAGGCGTCGCCGCAAGTAATTGCGCACGCGGCGCGAATGTCGCTAAAGTGCGCACGACGGTCGCGCAGGGGCGGCCGAGGGCTGAAGCATGAACATGCCATTGACCCGCTCCACAGTGGAACGTGGGGTACGCAGGGTCGCAGGGATGCTCGCCGGAAAAACCATCGTGACACCGATACCGAAGCACGGGCCAGTGGAAATTTCCCCCCTGGTGTCCTGGCGTTCGGACGCGCACTCGCGCCGCGCCGATGAAGACGCCCGGCGCGCGCAGACAGGTGAAACCGACTGAGCTGCGGGACGTCCCGTCAGCGTGCCCGCGCGGCCGGCAACGATTGCGCCGTCAGCAGGGTGCGGATCGCGTGCAGTTTCGCCTTAAGCCGCGTCTCGTTGGCCGCGCCCAGCCGCACCATCAGCTTCTGCCCCACCGACCGTGACTCCAGCGCGGGATCGACGTAGAGGTAGCGCCCCTGCACCAGCTGCAGCGCGGGCGGCTGTGCCGGCACGGGTGCGGCCAGCATGTCGTCGATCGCCGCGATCAGCCGGTCGTTGAAATAACCCTTGGGATAGCCCAGTTCGCGATACGCCTGCTGGAACAGCGGATAGCTGTGCACGTACCACGCCACCAGCGCCTGCGGATCGGCATGCTGCACGACGGCCATGTAGGGCGCGTAGCGTTCGGCGTTGCGTGCATCGGCCGTGAGGATGCCCTGGGTTTCGTTGGCCCGGAACGCGCCGCGCGGTGTCTGCAACGGCAGGATGAAGCTGCTGCCCAGCGCATGCCGCGGCAGCGCATCGACCGTGGCCACGATACGGCCCACGACCTGCTGCGGCAGCAACAGGCCCTTGAGCCCCGCGCCGCCCAGCGCATGGAGCGCCGAACTCACGCTGGCATCGCTGTCATCCAGCGCGGGCAGTGGCGCGGTGGAAGCCGATGCCGGCACCGCGGCCTGCGCGATCGGATGCTGGATGCTGGCCGCCGGGGCTGGCGCCGCCACGCTCGTGGCAGCGGCCGCGGTGGACGCCGCCGCCGGGACGGTGCCTCCGTTCGGCTGGGTGGCACGCCACCCCACATAGCCGGCCGCCGCGGCAATGACCACCACCGCGACCACCGCCAGCGTCCAGCCGCTGCTGCCCGATCTGCGTCGGTACGTCACCATCCACCTCCTGCCCGTCGTCTCGATGCAAGTTCGACTCGTGCACGGCCGAATCGTTCAGTGCGGAGCGGCCGCGCTCACACCTTCAGCCGGTAACCGGTCCTGAAGATCCACCACACCGCGACCAGGCACAGCACGAGGAAAGCCAGGGTGGCGGCAAGGCTGATGCCCACCCCCACGTCGGCCAGATCGTAGAAGCTCCAACGGAAACCGCTGATCAGGTACACCACCGGATTGAACAGCGTCACCTTCTGCCAGAACGGCGGCAGCATGTGGATGGAGTAGAAGCTGCCGCCGAGGAAGGTCAGCGGCGTGATCACCATCAGCGGCACCACCTGCAGCTTCTCGAAGTTGTCCGCCCAGATGCCGATGATGAAGCCGAGCAGGCTGAAGGTGAGCGTGGTGAGCAGCAGGAAGGCCACCATCACCAGTGGATGCGCGATGGAGTAGTGCACGAAGACGCGCGCCGTGGCGAGGATGATCAGGCCCACGATGATCGCCTTGGTGGCCGCCGCGCCCACGTAGCCCAGCACGATCTCCAGGAACGACAGCGGCGCCGAGTGCACCTCGTAGATGGTGCCCACGAACTTCGGGAAGTAGATGCCGAACGAGGCATTGGACACGCTCTGCATCAGCAGCGACAGCATCACCAGGCCGGGGATGATGAAGGCCGCATAGCTGACCCCGTCCACGCTGGTGATGCGCGAGCCGATCGCCGAGCCGAACACCACGAAGTACAGCGAGGTGGACACCACCGGCGAGGCCACGCTCTGCATCAGCGTGCGCCCGGTGCGCGCCATCTCGAAACGGTAGATCGCGCGGATGCCGTACCAGTTCATGCGGCGCTCTCCTTGACCAGTTGCAGGAAGATCTGCTCCAGCGTGTCCTGCCGCGTGCTGAGGTCGCGGAAGCGGATGCCGGTCGCGGCGAGGTCGGCCAGCAGCGTGGTGATGCCGGTGCGCTCGCCCTGGGTATCGTAGTTGTAGACCAGTTCATTGCCACCGGCGGCCAGTTCCAGGTGATGGGCCGCCAAGGCGCCGGGCACTGCATCCAGCGGATCGTGCAGTTGCAGGCGCAGCTGCTTGCGGCCCAGCTTGTGCATCAGCGCGGCCTTCTCCTCCACCACGATCAGCTCGCCCCGGTTGATCACGCCCACGCGGTCGGCCATCTCCTCGGCCTCCTCGATGTAGTGCGTGGTCAGCACGATGGTGACGCCGCTCTCGCGCAGCCGCCGCACCATCGCCCACATGTCGCGGCGCAGCTCCACGTCCACGCCGGCGGTGGGCTCGTCGAGGAACAGCAGCTGCGGCTCGTGCGACAGCGCCTTGGCGATCATCACGCGCCGCTTCATGCCGCCGGAGAGCATCAGCATCTTGTTGTCGCGCTTGTCCCACAGCGACAGCTCCTTCAGCAGCCGCTCGATGTAGGCGTCGTCCGGTGCCTTGCCGAACAGGCCGCGGCTGAAGCGCACCGTATTCCACACCGTCTCGAATGCGTCGGTCTTCAGCTCCTGCGGCACCAGGCCGATCAGCGAGCGGGTGGCGCGCCAGTCGCGCACCACGTCGTGGCCGTCCACCGTGATGCTGCCGGCGCCGAGGTTGACGATGCCGCAGATGATGCTGATCAGCGTGGTCTTGCCGGCGCCATTGGGGCCGAGCAGCGCGAAGATCTCGCCGCGCCGGATCTCGAGATCGGTCGGCTTCAGCGCCTGGAAGCCACCCGGGTACACCTTGTCCAGCCCGCGCACGACAAGGATGTCGTCGTCCGCCCTTTGTACCGCCGCATTCATGCGTGCCTCCCGCGTTTCGCCGGCTGCCGCCGGGCAGTCAAGAGCGGAAATACTAAACCAATAAGTCCTGAAATCAACCGGTCGACGCCACAGCATGCAGGTCACTTTCAGTAATATGAAGTTTAACTTTGCAGTTTTCCTGTGCATACTTTACGATGTGCCACCATGAAAGCCTCCCCTGATCCCCGTCTCGCCCAGGCCCAGGCCACCGCGCACGAGCTGCGTGCGCTGGTCGGCAAGCTGAAGCGCCAGTTGCGCGAAAAGGTCGGCGTCGAAGGGCTCACGCTTTCGCAGATCGCGGTGCTGATCCAGCTGGACCGCGAAGGCACCGCCACGGTCAGCGAACTGGCGCGCGCCGAGAATGTCAGGCCGCAATCGATGAGCACCACGGTGGCCGATCTGCAGGCACTCGGCCTGGTCGACGGCGCCCCCGATCCCGGCGACGGGCGACGCATCCTGCTTTCGCTGACCCGGCTGGCCCGCGAAAAAATCCGCGCCAACCGTGCGGCGCGCGAAGACTGGCTGTTCCACGCCATCCGCGAACGCTTCAGCGGCACCGAACAGGACGCCCTCGCGCGCGGCGTCGAATTGCTCAAGCGGCTGGCCGAAGGCTGAGCCCCTCCCCTTTCCACACACGACGGGATTTTCCCCATGGCACTGACCACGCTCGACCCCAAGACGGCCCTGATCGTCATCGACATCCAGCAAGGCATCGTGCAGCTGCCTTGCGCGCACCCCATGGCCGGCGTGATCGACCGCGTGGTGGAGATCACCCAAGCCTTCCGCAGGCATCATGCGCCGGTGGTGCTGGTGAACGTCGCCGGCGGTGCACCGGGCCGCAACGAGCAACCGAGGCGGCTGGGCGAGCTGCCGGCGGACTGGGCCGAACTGGTTCCGGATCTCGACGCGCAGGCGACCGACCACCGCGTCACCAAGCGCACCTGGGGTGCGTTCGCGCATACCGACCTGCACGAACACCTGCAGCAGCTCGGCGTGACCCAGGTGGTGATCGTGGGCGTGGCCACCAGCATCGGCGTGGAATCCACCGCGCGCCAGGCTTACGAGCTGGGCTACAACGTCACCCTGGCCACCGACGCGATGACCGACATGAATGCCGACGCGCATGCGAACAGCGTCGCGCGCATCTTCCCGCGCCTCGGCGAAACCGGAAGCACCGCCGAGGTCATCGCCCTGCTTGCAGGCAGCCGCGGCTGAGCAAGGAGCACCGCATGTCCTGGCTGCACTTCGTGTCATGGTTCTGCGGCGGCGCCGTGCTCGCCAATGCCGTGCCGCATGCGGTCAGCGGCCTGATGGGACGGCCGTTCCAGAGTCCCTTCGCCAGGCCGCGCGGCGAGGGGCTCTCGTCCGCGGCCACGAACGTCGCGTGGGGATTTTTCAATCTCGCGCTCGGCTACCTGCTGCTGGCGCGCGTCGGCAGCTTCGATCCGCACGACCTGGCATGCATGGGCACGGCCTTTGCCGGCGCCTTGCTGTTGAGCCTGTGCATGGCGCGCCACTTCGGGCGCTTCAACGGCGGCAACACGCCGGAGCGCAGGTGAGCGCGGGCGGTTCCGGCATGTTCCGCGCGCTGCGCATCCGGAATTACCGCGTCTGGGCCGGCGGCGCGCTGGTGTCCAACGTGGGTACGTGGATGCAGCGGGTGGCGCAGGACTGGCTGGTGCTCACCATCCTCACCCAGCGCAACGCCAGTGCGGTGGGCGTGGTGATGGCGCTGCAGTTCGGCCCGCAGCTGCTGCTGTTGCCGTGGAGCGGCTATGCCGCCGACCGCTTCGATCGCCGCAGGCTGCTGATCGCCACGCAGGCCGCGCTGGGGCTGCTGGCGCTGGGCCTGGGGCTGGTGACGGTCAGCGGCGCCGTCACGCTGTGGCAGGTGTATGTGTTCGCCTTACTGCTCGGTTGCGTATCCGCCTTCGATGCGCCGGTACGCCAGGTTTTCGTCAACGACCTGGTGGGCGACGAATACCTGGCCAACGCGGTGTCGCTCAACTCCACCTCGTTCAACGCGGCACGCATGATCGGCCCGGCCGTGGCGGGTTTGCTGATCGCCGCCGTGGGCTGCGGCTGGGTGTTCCTGATCAACGCCGCCTCGTTCGCGGGCGTGCTGGCCTCGCTGATGCGACTGCGCGTGGATCAGCTGCACGGCGGATACAAGTCGCGCAAGGTCGGCGGCATCACCGAGGGCTTCCGCTACGTATGGCGACGGCCCGACCTGATGGCCGTGCTGGTGATGCTGTTGCTGATCGGCACCTTCGGCCTCAACTTTCCCATCTTCATCTCCACCATGTCGCTCACCGCGTTCCACGGCGGCGCCGGGCAATACGGCCTGCTCACCTCCGCGTTCGCCATCGGATCGGTGGGTGGCGCGCTCTATTCCGCGCGTCGCAGCCGACCGGGCATGCTGCTGCTGTGCACGGCCTGCGCCGTGTTCGGCACGGGCTGCGCGCTGGCGGCGCTGGCGCCGAACGAAGGCTTGTTCGCCGCCGCGCTGGTGCTCACCGGCCTGGCCGCACTGGTGTTCGCCACCGGCACCAACAGCCTGATGCAGCTCACCACGGAGCCGGCCATGCGCGGCCGCGTGATGGCGCTGCGCATCGCCGTCGCCATGGGCGGCACGCCCATCGGCGCGCCCATCGTCGGCTGGATCGCCGACCGCTTCGGCCCGCGCTGGGCCCTGGGCGTCGGCGCGGCCGCCGGCCTCGCCGCGATGCTGGTGGCGCTGCGCCACCTGGCCGGCCTGCGGGTACGGGCGGTGGAAGCCCAGGCCTGATTCCTCAGACAAATAACGCAACCACTGGGTTGCATTTCTCCGGGCGCGACTGCAACATGCAACCGCATGGTTGCATTCACCCGCCTCGGAGAACCCTCATGAACACGAGCACAGATCGCATCGAACGACAGATCCTGCTGCGGGCCACGCGCGACAAGGTCTGGCACGCGCTGGTCGACGCCGAAAGCTTTGGCGACTGGTTCGGCATGAAACTGCAGGGCCAGCGCTTCGTCGCCGGCGAGACCACCAGCGGCCATCTCACCTATCCCGGCTACGAGCACCTGCTGTGCGAGTTGCAGATCGAGCGCGTCGAGCCCAAGCACCTGTTCTCGTACCGCTGGCACCCCTACGCCATCGATCCCGACGGCGACTATGCGCACGAGCCGACCACGCTGGTGGAGTTCCTGCTGGAGGACCATGCCGATGGCATCCTGCTGCGCCTGGTCGAATCCGGCTTCGACCACATCCCGCTGGCGCGCCGCGCCGAGGCCTGGCGCATGAACAGCAGCGGCTGGGACCAGCAGATGCAGAACATCCAGCGCTATCTGGCCGGGCGCTGAGCGCCATGGCACGGAACCCCGCCTGGCAGAAAAGCGCGCCGGTATTCGCCGCCCTGGGCGACGCCACGCGGTTGCGGCTGCTTGCCGCGTTGTGTGCCGGCGGTGCGCTGTCCATCGCGCAGCTCACCACCGGCACCGCCATCACCCGGCAGGCCGTCACCAAGCACCTGCAGGTACTGGCGGATGCCGGACTGGTGCGCGACAGCTGGCAAGGCCGCGAGCGGCTATGGGAACTGGAACCCTCGCGGCTGGACGAAGCGCGCCGCTCGCTGGACGCGATCGCCGCGCAGTGGGATCAGGCACTGGCACGCCTGAAGCGGTTCGTCGAGCGCTGAGCGTCATGCCGCTTCGCTGCAGTCCTCCATGACCTGGCGCACTTCGCACTCGATCTCCCATTCGTCGCCATGGACCGCCAGGAAGCGGCGGGTCAGCGCCAGCGCCTCGTCCATCGAGGCGGCCTGCAGCATCGCGTAGCCGCCGATCACCTCCTTCGCCTCGGTGAACGGGCCGTCGAACACCGTCTGCCGGCCATGCGACAGGCGCACGCGCTTGCCCTCGGCCGTGGGCCGCAGCCCGGCGGTGTCCAGCAGCGCACCGGTCGCCGTCATCTCGGTCATCAGCTTGCCCATGTCTTCCATCAGTTTCGCGCTAGGCTTCTGGCCGGCGCGTTCGTTGATCCGGATCATCGAAAGGAATCGCATCGCGTCTCTCCTGTGGGGCATCGACGCCGCGTGGCACGCGGCACTCGTCCGGACGACGAACGATGCGACGCCGGATCGACACGCCCCGAACCGTTGCGAATCCCCGCCGCCCTGCCCGCGGAGGGTCGCGCGCGATGCAGGCACTCAGGCCATCGCCATGGACTTGCCGGCACCCGGTGGCTATCCGCGCGGGCCTCACGCGCCAGACCCTCGCCGCGACCGAGCAGGGTCGCTGTTCACCCTCGCTGGAAGTGGCCTTCCGCATCGCCGGCGTGTTCGGCAAGCGGCTGGACGAGGTGTTCCACTGGAATCCGGGCGGCGAAGCCGCAACCAACGATGCGAGGTAGAAGGTTGCCTCGCAAAGCTGTATTCCGGCTTCACCGTGGGTATCGACGCGTCGGCGAAGCGCTTTGGCGGGTGCTCGCCCCTCACCTCGGTCCTCTCCCAAAAGGGAGAGGACGTGGAAGCTCATTTCCGCGCCGCGATGATCTCGTCGAGGTAGTCCGGCGTGCCGGCGATGCGCTCCAGGTGCGGGTACTGCAGGCCATCGTGGTAGTCCACCGGCACGGTCTGCAGGTTGCCCTGGTACTTCAGCAGCAGCCGGATCGGCGCCGTGCCGCTCTTGGCGGCAACGATCGCCTCCTTCAGCGCGTCGGCCGAGTACGCCTGCCCGTTCACCGCCACCACGGTGGCGCCGGTGCTGACGCCGGCCTTGAACGCGGGGCCGCCCCAGCGCACGTCGTTGATCTCGCCGCTCTTGGCGAGCGTGAGCCCGATCGACCAGGCGAAGTTGTACATGTGGCGCGAGGATTCCGGCCGGCTGTCGTACTGCTTCTCGTATTCGCTGGGCGTGTCGGTGTAGACCAGCTTCCAGCCCGAGGCGGCGAGGCCGTCCAGCAGCGGCGGGTTCAGGGCATCGGCGCGGGCGCGCAGGAAGCCGGCCCAGTCGTATTTCACCACGCCGTCCAGCGCGGCCACCACGTCGTCGAAGGTGTAAGTCTTGGTCACGAAGCTGCCGTTGTCCACGCCGAAGAAGGCCTGCGCGAAATCGTCCAGCGACTTCTTGCCGTGGCTGAGCTGGCGCAGCCTGGCGTCGACCGACAGCCACAGCATCTGGCCGCCGGAGTAGTAGTCCTCGCTCATCTGCCAGCTGCGGTACGGCAGCGCCGAGCGGTGCGCGGCGGGGGCGTCGTTGGTGGTGTCTTCCAGCGTGCGCCACTGCAGGCCGGCGCGGTTGCGGTCGTAGTTGGCCGCCACCATCGCCAGCGCGTCGCGGAACTGCGCGGGCGTCCACAGCCCGGCGCGCGCCGTGAGCACGAAGCCCCAGTACTGGGTCTGGCCCTCGTACACCCACAGCAGCGAGTCGCCCATCGGCACGTTGAAGTCCGGCGTCCACAGGTCGGCCGGGCGGCGGAACTTGCCGTTCCACGAGTGCACGTACTCGTGCGCCAGCAGGTCGCGGTTCGGCGCGTCGCCGGACCAGGCGGTGAAGTAGTCCGCGCCCATGCCGTCCTCGCTGGACTGGTGGTGCTCCAGCCCGTTGCCGGCCAGCTCGTCGGACAGCGAGAACAGGAAGTCGTAGTGGTCGTAGTGGTGCGAGCCGAACAGCTTCACCGCCTGGCTCACCAGCGCGCGGTGCTGCTTGAGCTGCTCGGGGGTCATCTCCAGGTACTTCGGCGCGTCGGCCACGACATCCAGGTGCACCGGCGCCTGGCCGCCGGGATTGAGGTCCACGCGCCTGAAGTAGCGGCCCGCGTACATCGGCGAATCGACCAGGGTGTTGTAGCCCACCGGCTTGAAGGTGGTGGTGGCGCCCGCTTGCGAGGCCGTCTCCAGCGCCGAGCCGAACTGCCAGCCCTGCGGCAGGGTCACGCTGGGCGTTACATGGATGTCGCGGGTGTAGTGGCCGGCCGGGTACAGGCTCAGCTTGTCCCATTCCAGCATCAGCATGCGGTCGGTCATCTCGTAGCCGCCGCGGCGGGGCGAGAGGTATTCGAAGTCCGCATCCAGGCGGGTGGCGCCCGCCGGCACGTCGAGGTGGAAGGCGTAGACGTCGTACTTGTCGCGCTTCCATGCCACCGGCTGGCCGTTCGCGCTGAGCCTCAGGCCCGCGAGCATCGCGACGGGGCCGCTGGGCGAGTGGTTGCCGGGAATCCATTCCGGGTACAGCAGGGTCAGCTTGCCGGCCTCGACCGGGATCGTCTCGTGCACGCGGAAGATGCCCTGCCGCGTGTCGCTGGCGTCGACGTGCACGGCAAGCGTGCCCGGGTACGGCGTGTCCTGCGGCGCCGGCACCTGGACGCTGCGCGAGACCTGGGCGTACGCGGAGCCGCCGGCAAGCGCCAGCGACACGGCCAGGGCGAGGCGCACCGCGGCATGGCGGCGGGCGGGTTGTGGACGCACGGGCGAAGCGATGGGCATGGCGGCACCTGGTGGCGGATCGGGTATTTCCCCAACTTAGCACCACGTGCACGCCGCACGAGGGTGACGACTGGCACAGGCCGCCGCTGTGCAACCATGCATCGTCCTCCCGCGCAGCAAGGCATCCGCCATGACCGAGATCGTCCAGCCCCGTGAAGTCGTCCGCTTCTGGCGCGAAGCCGGGCCCGACAAGTGGTTCGGCAGGGACGAGGCGTTCGATCGCGAGTTCAGCACGCGCTTCCACGACGTCCACATGGTTGCCGCGCGGCGCCGGCTCGACCCCTGGCTGGATGATGCCGAAGGCGCGCTGGCGCTGCTGATCCTGCTCGACCAGTTCCCGCGCAACGCCTTCCGCGGCACCGCACACATGTTCGCCACCGACCCGCTGGCGCTGTCCTTCGCGCGGGAAGCCATCGCACGCGGCCACGACCGCGCGGTTGAACCGGCGCTGCGCGTGTTCTTCTACCTGCCGTTCGAACACAGCGAGGCGCCGGCCGACCAGGATCGTGCGGTGGTGCTGTGCGAAGGGCTGGACAACTATGCCAGGTACGCCCGCGTCCACCGCGAGGTGATCGCCCGCTTCGGCCGTTTCCCGCACCGCAATGCCGTGCTCGGCCGCGAGACCATGGCCGGGGAACAGGCGTTTCTCGACGAAGGCGGATTTGCAGGCTAGCGGCAACCACCGGACGAGCGCAGGAGCGGCTTCAGCCGCGACAATCGAAGGCATCGCGGTTAAGGAATCGCGGCTGAAGCCGCTCCTGCGGCGGGCGTCAGGCGAGCTTGTGCGCCGCCGCCACCACGTCCGCCTCGCCCGGCAGCACCAGGAAGGCCGCGCCGGCCAGCGGGGTGAAGGTGTCGGCGCCCACCACGCGCTGCAGAGGCGTGGCGCCCAGGCCCGCTTCCACGATGGCGGTGATCACGCCTTCGCCCACGCCCGCGCTCTTGCGGCCCTCGTCCAGCACGATGATGCGCCTGGCGCCCTTCGCCTGCGCGGCGATGAAGGCGTCGTTGAGCGGCGCCAGCCAGCGCAGGTCGACCACGCGCACCTTCCACTTCAGCTCGGCCTCGATGCTGCGTGCGGCGCGCAGCGCCATCGGCACGCCGTTGCCGAAGGTGAATACGACGAGATCCTTGGCCTGCTCGTTGTAGACGCGGCCCTCGCCCAGCGGCATCGCCTCGCCCGGCGCGGGATAGGCGAACTGCCACTGCCCGTCGCCGGCCTCGTAGAGGTCCTTGGCCATGTACAACGCGATGGGTTCGAGGAAGGCGCAGACGCGGCCATCCACCCTGGCCAGCGCGGTGAGCGTGCGCAGCATGGTCGCCGCATCGTCGCCGCGCGAAGGGCAACCCACGACCAGGCCGGGAATGTCGCGCAATGCGGCGATCGAGTTGTCGTTGTGGAAGTGGCCGCCGAAACCGCGCTGGTAGCCCAGCGAGGCCACGCGCATCACCAGCGGGTTGCGGTACTGGTCGTTGGAGAAGAACTGCAGGCTGGCCGCCTCGCCGCGGATCTGGTCACCCGCGTTGTGGAAGTACGCGAGGTACTGGATCTCGGGGATAGGCAGCATGCCCATGTTGGCGTAGCCCTGGGCGAGGCCGAGGATGATGGTCTCGTCCAGCAGGGTGTTGAACACGCGCGTGTTCCTGAACGCCTTGTGCAGGCCCTTGGTCACCGTGTACACGCCGCCCTTCTGCGCCACGTCCTCGCCGAACAGCAGGGACTCGGGATACTTTGCCATGACGTCGTGCAGCGCCTGGCCGATCTGGATGGCCAGGTGGCGCGGCGGCTGGTTCTCGGGGAGCTTGGCCTCGCCGCCGAAGGCCTTGAGGCGCGCGTCGGCGTAGTCGGCACGCTCGGCCTCGGCCTGCACCGCGGCCGGCGTGTACGGCGCCAGCGGCTTCATCACGTCGTCCAGGCGTTCCAGCTTCGGCCGGCGGTCGGCTTCCTCCGCAGCGACAAAACAGCGCTTGCGGATGGTCTCGTTGAGTTCGAGCAAAGCATCCTTGGTGTACAGGCCCGCCTCCAGCGCGATGGCCGCCGACCGCAGCAGCGGATCGCTCGCCTCCACCGCCACCAGCTCCTCGATGCTGCGCCACTCGATCTCGAAGTCGGTGCCGGCGTGGCCCATGATGCGGGTGGTGCGCAGGTGCAGGAAGGTGGGGCGGCGCGTGCCGCGGCAATGCTCCACCGCGCGCTGCACCTGGGCGTAGCCTTCGGCGAGGTCGAGGCCGTCGGCGTAGAAGTAGTCGAGGTTGGAGCGCGACTGGAAGTTGCTCGCCACCCAGCCGCCCGGCGTCTTCACCGAGATGCCGATGCCGTTGTCCTCGCACACGAACAGCACCGGCGCGGGCAGCTTCTGGTAGGCCGTCCACACCGCGGCGTTGAACGCGGTCTGCGCGGTGGCGTGGTTGCTGGAGGCGTCGCCGAACGAGCAGATCGCGATGGAATCGTCGGGCACCGGCAGCACGTGGCCGATGCGCTTCGCGTGGTCGATGGCGATGGCGGTGCCCAGCGCCTTGGGCAGGTGCGAGGCGATCGTCGAGGTCTGCGGCAGCACCCAGAGCGGCTTGCTGCCCCATACCTTGTGGCGGCCGCCGGAAGCGGGATCGTCCTTGCTGGCCGCGAACGACAACGCCGAATCCATCACCGGGTCCATCCCCGGCAGCTTGCGGAAACGCTCGGCCATGAAGCCGCCGCTGCGGTAATGCAGGAAGGCCGGGTCGGTGTGGCGGGTCAGCCGCGCCACCATCGCGTTGCCTTCGTGGCCGCTGGAACCGATGGTGTAGAACACCTTGTTCTGCACGCGCAGCACGCGCGCCATCAGGTCGAGGTGGCGCGAGATCAGCTGCGATTCCAGCAGCTCGCGGAAGCCTTTCGCGTCCAGCGTGCTGCCCGGCAGTACCGGCGCATCGTCGCGCGGCGCGGCGCGCACCTCGCCCCGCCATTCGCCGACGAACTCGGTGAAGTTCTGGTCGACGATCTCGGCGCGGTTGAAGCCCTTGTGGCGGGCGGCGATGGGGGTTGGCGTGGTGGTCATGGCGATGCCGTCAGGAAGAGGAAACGATGGAAAGCGCGGAAGGCTGGCGCAAGCGGCGCAAGGCCGCGGCGCGCTCGCGATCCTTGTCGCGGCCGAAGGATTCGAGGATGCGGATCTGCTCGTCCAGCGCAGGCACCGGCACGGCCATGCCTTGCACGCCGGCCAGCACCAGCCGCCCCGGCGATACCGGCTGCCAGCCTTCGCCCTGGTCGAGTTCCAGGCCGCCCATCACTTCCACCGGCAGGCCGGGAAAACGGAAGCGGCCGAAACGCGAACGGAAGCGGCCGTCGTCGGCCGGCGCATGCGCGGCGTCGCGGCGACCGGCCCACAGCGTCGCCAGGGTTTCGGCATCGGCGCGCGAAACCAGCACGTCGACGTCGGCCACGCCCACCTCGGCACCGAGCAGGCGCGCCGCCGCGCTGCCGATCAGGCACCACGGCTCGGCGCACTGCACGTGCAGCTCGGGCACCAGCTCGGCGAGTGCGACGAACAGCGCGGGGGGAATGTGGCTCATGCGTCGAAACCTGCGCGCAGGATCGGGGCATCGGCTTCGATGTAAATGTCGCGAACGCGCAAGGCTCGGGCTCCTGAAAGCCCCTCTCCCGCCGGGAGAGGGGTTGGGGTGAGGGTACGACTGAAACGCGGCGCTTCGTCCGTACCCCCATCCGCCCTTACTCATGCCATCCATGGCATTCGCCCCTTCGGGGCCAGCTGTCGCTGTTCCGCAGGCGCTCCTGCGCCTGCAGGTCGGCACCTTCTCCCGGAGCGGGAAGGACAAGAATCAGAACGCGTTGATGCCGGTCAGCTCGCGTCCCACCACCAGCTCGTGCACCGTCTCGGTGCCTTCGTAGGTGATGACCGATTCCAGGTTCAGCGCGTGGCGGATCGCACCGTGCTCGGTGGTGATGCCCGCGCCGCCGAGGATGTCGCGGCACTGGCGCGCGATGTCGATGGCCATGCGGCAGTTGTTCCACTTCGCCAGCGACACCTGGGTGGGCTGCATGGTGCCGGCATCCTTGAGGCGGCCGAGCTGCAGCGACAGCAGTTGCGCGGTGGTGATGCGGCGCGCCATGTCGGCGAGCTTGAGCTGGATCGCCTGGTTCGAGGACAGCGGGCGGCCGAACAGGATGCGCTCGGCGGTGTAGTCCAGCACTTCCTTGAGGCAGGCCTGCGCCGCGCCGATCGGGCCCCAGGTGATGCCGTAGCGCGCCTGCGTCAGGCAGCCCAGCGGCCCCTTCAGCCCCTTCACGTTGGGCAGCCGGTTCGCATCGGGCACGCGCACGTTGTCGAGGAACAGCGCGCTGGTGACGGAGGCGCGCAGGCTCATCTTCTTGTGGATCTGCTGGGCGGTGAAGCCCTTGGTATCCGTGGGGACGATGAAGCCCTGGATGCCGTCCTCGGTCTGCGCCCACACCACGGCGATCTGCGCGAGGTTGCCGTTGGTGATCCACATCTTGGCGCCGTTGATGACCCAGTCGCCGCCGTCCTGCTTCGCGTGGGTCTTCATGTTGGCCGGGTCGGAACCGCCATGCGGCTCGGTGAGGCCGAAGCAGCCGATGATCTCGCCCGCCGCCATCTTCGGCAGGTACTCCATCCGCTGCTCTTCGCTGCCGTAGGCGTAGATCGGGTACATCACCAGCGAGCTCTGCACCGAGGCGAAGCTGCGCAGGCCGGAATCGCCGCGCTCCAGTTCCTGGCAGATCAGGCCGTAGCTGACGCCGTTCATGCCGGCGCAGCCGTACTGCTCGGGGATGGTGGCGCCGAGCAGGCCGAGGCTGGCGATTTCCGGGATCAGCTCGGTGGGGAAGCGCGCCTGGTCGAAGGCGTCGCCGATGATCGGCAGCACCTTCTCGTCGACGAAGCGGCCGACGGTGTCCTGCACCATGCGCTCCTCGTCGGAGAGCAGCGAGCGGACGTCGTACAGGTCGAGCGGGTTCAGGCGGGCAGCAGCCATGTGCGTTCCAGTGGCGGACGGGGAAACCCCGGATTCTACCCGGGGCGCCCGCTGCCGGTCATGGCGGGGCGCAACAGCGGCGGCGTGCGATCATGCGGACTCTCCCCTCCCGCCACGGAAAACCCATGATCAAGGGTGTGCTGCTGGGCTTCGCCAGCTTCGCCGCCTTCGCCATCAGCGACGCCTTCGTGAAGGCCCTGCACGGCAGCGTGCCGCCCTACGAGTCGGTATGCATCGGCGCCGCACTGGGCCTGGCCGCCCTGCCCTTCCTCATGGACGAGGGCGACCGCTGGCACGACGTGTTCGCCGCGCGCCGCCCGGCATTGTGGTGGGTACGTGCGCTGGCCGGGGCGGTCGGCAACATCGCCTCGGTCACCGCGTTCACCCTGCTGCCGATGGCCGAGGTGTTCTCGATGATCTTCCTGATGCCGATCTTCGTGACCATCCTCTCGGTGCTGCTGCTCAAGGAGCACGTGGGCTGGCGGCGCTGGACCGCGGTGTTCGTGGGCTTCGCCGGCGTGCTGGTAGTGCTCAGGCCCGGCTTCCGCACGCTGGGGCTGGGGCACCTGGCGGCGATCACCTGCGGCGTTGCGGCGGCGGGATCGGTGGTGGCGCTGCGCATGGCCGGCGGCGACGAGAAACGGATCAGCCTGTACGGCGCCGGCATGGTCGGTCCGCTGGTCGCCGGCGGCGTGCTGATGCTGCCGCACTTCGTGTGGCCGGACCTCGCGCAGTGGGGGCTGCTCGCCGGCTACGGCCTGCTCGCCGGGCTGGCCAGCGTGTTCCTGATGTACGCCACCCGGCTCGCCCACGCCAACCGCGTGGCGCCCACCCAGTACAGCCAGATGCTGTGGGCGATCGGCTTCGGCTACTGGCTGTTCGGCGACCGCCTCGACTGGCCGATGGGGATCGGCATCGCGATGATCCTCGGCGCGGGCCTGTTCACCCTGGTGCGGGAGGAGAAGGTCACGCCCTGGTGGAAGCGCACGAAGATGCTGTGATGCACCGGCGGCTTCCCGGCGGCCCGCCGGCAATCGCACAATGGCCACCTTGCCCGCACCGGATTCCGTCGTGACCATCGACCGCCCGCACATCCCCTCCCTCGCGCTTTCGCCCGTCGTCGCCGGCCTGTGGCGCATCGCCGACTGGAAGCTCGACGTGCAGGCAAGGGTGCGCTGGATCGAGCAGGCGCTGGAACTCGGCATCAGCAGCTTCGACCATGCGGACATCTACGGCGACTACCGCGCCGAGGCGTTGTTCGGCGAGGCGCTCCAGGCCGCACCCGCATTGCGCGGGCGCATGCAGCTGGTGAGCAAGTGCGGCATCCGCCTGCGCTCCGTGCAGCGGCCGTACCGGGTGAACCACTACGACGCCACGCCGGCCTACGTGCGCGCGCAGGTGGAACAGTCGCTGCGCAACCTGCACACCGAACAGCTGGACCTGGTGCTGATCCACCGCCCCGACTACCTGATGGATGCCGCCGCGCTGGCGGACACCTTCCGTGCGCTCAGCCGCGAAGGCAAGGTGGCGCACTGGGGCGTGTCCAATCACACGGTCAGCCAGTTCGCGCTGCTGCACGCCTGCCATCCGCTGGCGACGAACCAGGTCGAGCTGTCGCCGCTGCAGATGGACGCGCTGGACGACGGCACGCTGGACCAGGCCCAGCAACTGGGCCTGCGTCCGATGATCTGGTCGCCGCTGGGCGGCGGCCGGCTGTTCACCGGCCGCGACGAACAGGCCGTGCGCGTGCGCGGGGAAATGGAGGCCATCGCCGCGCGCCTCGGCACCAGCCTCGCCACCCTGGCCTTCGCCTGGATCCTGCGCCACCCGTCGCGCCCGCACCCGATCACCGGCAGCGGCCGCATCGACGGCCTGCGCGAAGCGGTCGCCGCGCTGGACCTGCGGCTGGACGCGGAGGACTGGTACGCGATCTGGACGGCCAGCAAGGGACATCCCGTGCCGTAGCGGGAAACCGGGCCGGGATCGAAGACGCAACCAGGCGTTGCCATCACCCTCCCGTGACGCGGCTTGTGTCATCCGGCTGCAGCACGATGTCCGCAAGGCGGGTGCACGATGCTGAATCGCAGCCCCATGGCATGCCCCCTGCCGGAAGCCATTCCCGCCGGCAGGTCAACCTCGCCGGGAGTGAGTCGTTCAAGACGGCCTGACTTTTGCTCCGGTCGCCGCGGGCATCGCCCGTTCGATGTCGCCATCGCAGGATGGGACGGGGCCGGTTCTTCGTGTAAATGACGGAATGAATCGCCTGGAGATGGCATATGAATGCCGGTGCATCGAGTTCCACCCCGCCCCGCCGCCCGAAGCGCCGCGCGCTGATCGTCGCGGTCGTCGTCGTCGTGGTGATCGCGCTGATCCTGCTCCACCTGCTCGGCGGCAAGAAGACCCGCGGCGGTTTTGCCGCGCAGGTGGTGGGCACGGCCACCGCCACCCTCGGCGACATGCCGGAAAATCTCGACGAGCTGGGCACGGTGACGCCGACGGCCACGGTCAACGTGCTGCCGCAACTGAGCGGCTACCTCACCGCGGTGGGCTACCGGGAAGGCCAGGACGTGACCAAGGGCCAGTTCCTCGCCCAGATCGACCCGCGCCAGTACCAGATCAGCAAGCAGCAGTCCGAGGCACAACTCGCCAAGGACCAGGCCAGCCTGGGCCAGGCCCGCGCCGACCTGGCGCGCTACACGCAGCTGCACCGGCAGAAGTCGATCGCCGAGCAGACCTTCATCGACCAGCAGTTCACCGTGCAGCAGGACGAGGCGGCGGTGAAGGCCGACCAGGCCGCCATCGCGCAGGATGACCTGGACCTTTCCTACTGCCACATCACCGCGCCGGTGGCCGGCCGCGTCGGCCTGCGCCTGGTCGACCCCGGCAACTACGTCACCGCGTCCAGCTCGCCGGGCATCGTGACCATCACCACGATGAAGCCGACCACGGTGCAGTTCTCCGTGCCGCAGAACGCGCTGGCGCAGGTGCTGCAGCGCTTCGGTGCCGGCGCCAGGCTACCGGTGGCGATCTACGACAGCGACAACAGCAGGCAGATCGCCACCGGCACGGTGTACGCGATCGGCAACCAGATGGCCACCGGCACCGGCACGGTGCCGCTGCGCGCCACGGTGCCGAACGACGACGAGGCGCTGTTCCCCAACGAGTTCGTCAACGTGCGCCTGCTGGTGGATACGCGGAAGAACGCGGTACTGGTGCCGACCCCGGCCGTGCAGAACGGCGCACCGGGCGATTTCGTCTATCTGGTCAACGCCGACGATACCGTCTCCGTGCACAAGGTCACGCTCGGCCCCAGCGACGGCAAGAACACCGTCATCCTGTCCGGCCTCGCCGCCGGCCAGACCGTGGTCACCGACGGCACGGACCGCCTCAGCGACGGCGCGAAGATCAAGCTCGCCGGCGCGCAGCCGGCCGCGGCGGGCAGTGCGCCGGCGGCGGCCTCCGCGGCGGGCAAACAGCATTCCGGCTGGAAGAAGAAGCACGCGTCCGCCGACAGTTCGGCTTCGTGAGAGCCTGTTCAATGTCTCCACATAGCCCGCGTTGCCTTGCCGTGGCCGCCAGGTGGTGGCTCGTGGCGCAGCGCCTGCCTGGCTGGCAGGTCAAGCCGCGCGCTGCCGCATGGCGGCCACGGCAAGGCAACCCGCAGGGCCGGGTCTGTTTGCCCGCACCCCTGCGTCATCACTCGGTCGTGGACCGACGTCCACTCCTTCGTTCTTCCTTGGCCTGCGCGCAAACAGCTCCCGGCGCGGGCCATGTGGAGACATTGAACAGGCTCTAGGCGGCGGACGCACAAGCGATGAACATTTCCCGACCGTTCGTGCTCCGTCCGGTGGCGACGGCGCTGCTGATGATCGCCATGGTGCTGGTGGGCCTGGTCGCGGTGCGCTTCCTGCCGGTGTCCTCGCTGCCGGACGTGGACTACCCGACGATCCAGGTGCAGACCTTCTACCCGGGCGCCAGCCCCACGGTGATGGCGACCACGGTGACCGCGCCGCTGGAAGTGCAGCTGGGCGAGATCCCCGGCCTGCAGCAGATGACTTCGACCAGCTCCGCCGGCGCGTCGGTCATCACGCTGCAGTTCGACCTCTCGCTCAACCTCGACGTGGCCGAGCAGAACGTGCAGGAGGCGATCAACGCCGCCAACAGCCTGCTGCCCAGCGGCCTGCCAGCGCCGCCGACCTATGCCAAGGTGAACCCGGCCGACCAGCCCATCCTCACGCTGGCGGTGACCTCGGACTCGATGTCGCTGCCCCAGCTGCAGGACGCCGCGAACAACCGCCTCGCCACCAAGATCTCCGAAGTGCCCGGCGTGGGCCTGGTCACCGCCGCGGGCGGCAACGTGCCGGCGGTCCGCGTCGAGGCCGACCCGCACAAGCTGGCCGCCTACGGCCTCAACATCGACGACCTGCGCTCGCTGATCGCCAACGTCAACGTCAGCCAGCCCAAGGGCAATTTCGACGGCCCGAAGCTGGACTACACGATCAACGGCAACGACCAGATCCAGAACCCGCAGGGCTACCTCGACACGGTGGTCGCCTACCAGAACGGCGCGCCGGTGTTCCTGCGCGACGTCGCCCACGTGACGCAGGCCGCGCAGAACAAGGAGCTGGGCGCCTGGTACGACAAGACGCAGGCCATCGTGCTCAACGTGCAACGTCAGCCGGGCGCCAACGTGATCGCCACGGTGGACCGCATCACGCAGGAGCTGCCCGCGCTGGAGGCCACCCTGCCGGCCGGCATGAAGATCAGCATCGTCAACGACAGCACGGGCGTGATCCGCTCCTCGGTGTCCGACGCCACGTTCGAGCTGGTGCTGGCGATCGCGCTGGTGGTGCTGGTGATCTTCGTGTTCCTGCGCAACCTGCCCGCCACCCTCATCCCCAGCATCTCGGTGCCGGTGTCGCTGATCGGCACGCTGGCGGTGATGTACAAGCTCGGCTACTCCATCGACAACCTCTCGCTGATGGCGCTGATCATCGCCACCGGCTTCGTGGTGGACGACTCGATCGTGATGATCGAGAACATCGTGCGCTACCTGGAGGAAGGCAGGACGCCGCTGGAAGCCGCGCTGGAAGGCGCCGGCCAGATCGGCTTCACCATCCTCTCGCTCACCGTGTCATTGATCGCGGTGCTGATCCCGCTGCTGTTCATGGGCGGCGTGATCGGCCGCCTGTTCAGCGAGTTCGCGGTCACGCTCGCGGTCACCATCGTGCTGTCCGCGGTGGTGTCGCTGACCCTGGTGCCGATGATGTGCGCGCGCATCCTGCGTGCGCAGAAGGAGCGCCATCCCAGCCGCTTCGAGCGGATCAGCGAGGGCCTGTTCGACAAGCTGCTGGACGCCTACCGCCGCGGCCTCGCCGTGGTGATGGAGCACCAGACCGCCACGCTGCTGGTGTTCCTGGCCACACTGGCGCTGACCATCGTGCTCTACGTGGTGATCCCCAAGGGCCTGTTCCCGGTGCAGGACGTGGGCGTGCTGCAAGGCATCAGCACCGCCGACAACTCCGTCTCCTACGACACCATGGTGGATCGCCAGCAGGCGCTGGCCGAGGCCATCCTGAAGGACCCCGACGTCGCCAGCCTCACCTCCTACGTCGGCATCGACGGCACCAACATCACGCTCAACAACGGTCGCTTCCTGATCAACCTGAAGCCGCGCGACGAACGCTCCGGCACCGCCCGGCAGATCGCCCGCCGCATCCAGCAGGAAACCGCCGACGTGCCCGGCATCAAGCTGTTCCTGCAGCCGGAACAGAACCTGACACTGGACACCACGGTGTCGCCGAACCAGTACCAGTTCGTGCTGCGCGGGCCGAGCCAGGCCGCGCTGCAGCAGTACGTGCCCGCGCTGATCGCGCACATGAAGGGCATCAAGTCCATCGCCGACGTCACCAGCGCCCTCGACAACGACGGCCTCAGCGTGAACGTGGAAGTGAACCGCCAGCTGGCGGCGCGCTACGGCATCACCGCGGCGACCATCGACAACGCGCTGTACGACGCGCTGGGCCAGCGCATCGTCTCGACGATCTTCGACCAGTCCAGCCAGTACCGCGTGATCCTGGTCGCCAAGCCGGAGAGCCTGCCCACGCTGCAATCGCTGGGCAACCTGTACCTGCCCAGCCAGACCAGCAGCAGCGGCCAGGTGCCGCTGGGCGCGATCGCGAAGATCCAGGTGAGCAAGTCGCCGCTGGTTATCAGCCACCTGGCCCAGTTCCCGTCCACCACCATCTCGTTCAACCTGGCCCAGGGTGCCTCGCTGAGCACCGCGGTGAACGAGATCACGCAGGCCGAACAGGCGGTGCACCTGCCGTCCTCGATCGAATCCTCGTTCCAGGGTGCGGCGGCGGCCTTCCAGGATTCGCTGTCCAGCGAGGTGTACCTGCTGATCGCCGCGCTGGTGGCCGTCTACATCGTGCTCGGCGTGCTGTACGAAAGCTTCATCCACCCGGTGACCATCCTTTCCACCCTGCCCTCGGCCGGCATCGGCGCGCTGCTGGCGCTGATGGTCGCCGGCGCCGACCTGGACGTGATCGGCATCATCGGCATCGTGCTGCTGATCGGCATCGTGAAGAAGAACGCGATCATGATCGTGGACTTCGCGCTGGAAGCCGAGCGCACGCACGGCAAGCCGCCGGCCGAGGCGATCTTCGAGGCCTCGCTGCTGCGCTTCCGGCCGATCCTGATGACCACGCTGGCGGCGATGCTGGGCGCCCTGCCGATGCTGTTGGGCACCGGCATCGGCTCGGAGCTGCGCCGGCCGCTGGGCCTGGCGATCATCGGCGGCCTCGCGCTCAGCCAGTTGCTGACGCTGTTCACCACGCCGGTGATCTACCTGTTCTTCGACCGGCTGGCGCGGCGCCTGCGCCCCGCGCCGGCGCTGGACGCGGAAGGCAGTGAAGCGTGAGCACGCATTCCCCCGCTTGCCGCAACCTGCCCCCTCTCCCCTCCGGGGAGAGGGCTGGGATGAGGGGCCGGACTAGCCAGGCCCCATGTGGCCTTGACGCAAACTCGCCACCAACGCATCCGCGCGGCAAACCTGCGTTTGCGCAAGATCGGCCCCTCACCCCAACCCTCTCCCCAGTGGGGAGAGGGAGTGAGCAAGGTGACTGCGCATGAGCATCCCCGGCCTGTTCATCCGGCGACCGGTGGCGACCACCCTGCTGGCGGTCGCCATCCTGCTGTCCGGCCTGCTCGCGTACTTCCACCTGCCGGTGGCGCCGCTGCCGAACGTGACCTACCCGGTGGTGGTGGTGTCGGCCAGCATGGCGGGCGCCAGCCCGGATATCATGGCTTCCACCGTCACCGCGCCGCTGGAACGGCGCCTCGGCACCATCGCCGACGTCAACGAGATGACCTCGACCAGCTCGGTCGGCAGCGCCAGGATCGTGATCCAGTTCGGCCTGGACCGCGACATCAACGGCGCCGCGCGCGACGTGCAGGCGGCGATCCAGGCGGCGCGCGCGGACCTGCCCTCCACGCTGCGCGGCAACCCCACCTATCGCGAGTACAACCCGGCCGATTCGCCGATCATGATCCTGGCGCTGACCTCGGACACGCTGACCCGCGCCCAGCTCTATGACTCGGCCGACTCGGTGATCCAGCAGCAGTTGTCGCAGATCGACGGCGTGGGCGAGATCACGCTGGGCGGCAGCGCCCTGCCCTCGGTGCGCGTGGAGCTGCAGCCGGACCAGCTCAACAGCTACGGCATCGGCCTGGAGGACGTACGCGCGGCGATCAGCGCCGCGAACGCGAACAGCGCCAAGGGCCACATCGACCAGAACGGCCTGCGCTACGAGGTCACCTCCAACGACCAGATCAGCAAGGCCGCCCCTTACCGCGACCTGGTGGTGGCCTACCGCAACGGCGCGCCGGTGCTGCTGCGCGACGTCGCCGACGTGCAGGATTCGGCGGAGAACATCCGCAACATGGGCCTCTACAACGGCAAGCCGGCGGTGCTCGTCATCGTGTT
Source organism: Rhodanobacter geophilus (assembly GCF_040812275.1). NCBI lineage: Bacteria > Pseudomonadati > Pseudomonadota > Gammaproteobacteria > Lysobacterales > Rhodanobacteraceae > Rhodanobacter > Rhodanobacter geophilus. The sequence goes on from NZ_JBFOHL010000004.1 coordinate 47,590, forward strand.
CCCGCGGCCCGGCGGCAACATCGTCAAGACGGTGGGCGAAATCCAGGACGTGCTGCCTTCCATCGAGGCGGCGCTGCCGGCGGGCATCCACGCCGACGTCGCGCTGGACCGCTCGGTATCGGTGCGCGGCGCGGTGAGCGACACCGAGCGCACCCTGTTCATCGCGGTGCTGCTGGTGATCGGCGTGGTGTTCGTGTTCCTGCAATCGCCGCGGGCGATCCTGATCCCGGCGGTGGCGCTGCCGCTGTCCATCGTCGGCACGTTCGGGCCGATGTACCTGCTGGGCTACAGCATCGACAACCTGTCGCTGATGGCGCTGACCATCGGCACCGGCTTCGTGGTGGACGACGCGGTGGTGGTGCTGGAGAACATCGTGCGCCACGTCGAGGCCGGCATGGACGTACGCGAGGCGGCGGTGCGCGGCAGCACCGAGGTCAGCTTCACGGTGATCTCGATGAGCCTGTCGCTGATCGCGGTGTTCACGCCGATCCTGCTGATGCCCGGCATCATCGGCCTGCTGTTCCACGAATTCGCAGTGACGCTGTCGATCGCCATCCTGCTCTCGCTGGTGATCTCGCTCACCATCACGCCGACCCTGGCGGCGTACGTGCTCAACCGCAAGACACTGCATTCCAAGGCGCGCTGGGCACTGTGGTACGAACGGCAGTTCGAGCGCTTCAAGCGGGCCTATTCGCGCTCGCTCGACGCCGTGCTCGACCACGCGCTGCTGGTCGGCCTGAGCCTGGTCGGGCTGATCGCGCTGAACATCGTGCTGTTCAAACTGGTGCCCTCGACCTTCTTCCCGGAGCAGGACAACGGCATCCTGATGGGCCAGGTCATCGCCGACCAGAGCACCTCCTTCCAGGCGATGGAGCAGAAGCTGGCGCAGTTGCAGGCCATCGTGCAGAAGGATCCCGCGGTGGCCTCGGTGGCCGGCTTCACCGGCGGCCGCACCTTGAACACCGCGTCCGTGTTCGTGGAGCTGAAGCCGCTGGCCGTGCGCAAGATCTCCGCCGCGGCGGTGGTCGAACGCCTGCGCCCCAAGCTCAACCGGATCACCGGCGCGCGGCTGTTCCTGCAGGCGGCGCAGGACCTGCACATCGGCGGCCGGCAATCCGCCGCCGAATACCAGTACACGCTGACCGGCGACGACGCCGACCAGTTGTACCAGTGGGTACCCAGGCTGGTGACCGAACTGGGCAAGTACCGCAGCCAGCTGACCAGCGTGAACTCGGACCTGCAGCAGCACGGCCTGCAGATCGACATCAACTTCGACCGCGCCACGATGAAGCGCTACGGCTTCACGCCGGCCCAGCTCGACAGCGTGCTGTACGACGCCTTCGGCCAGCGCACCGTCTCCACCGTGTACAACGAGCTCAACCAGTACTACGTGGTGATGGAAGTGGCGCCGCCGTATTGGCAGTACCCGCAGATGCTGGACCGCATGCGCTTCAGCGGCGCAGCCGGCGTCGCCAGCGGCACCGACCAGACGCAGATGTCGCACAGCCTGGTGTCTGGCGTGCAAGGCCATTCGGCGGCCGCCACGTCGTCGGGCGCGGCCTCCACCACCAACGCGAACAACGCCAACGCCGAAGCGAACCTGCTCACCAACGCCATCGCCAACTCCAAGGGCGGCGCCTCCAGCGGCAGCGCGGACAGCACGGCCACCGAGACGATGGTGCCGTTCCCGGCGCTGGCCACCTACAAGAGCGACCACACGCCCACCCAGGTCAACCACCAGAGCGGGCTGGTGGCGACCACCATCTCGTTCAACCTTCCGCCCGGCGGCTCGCTGAGCAAGGCGCTGCTGGCGATCGACCAGGCCGAGCGGGACATCCACATGCCGGCATCCATCCGCGGCGCCACCGCGGGCGCGGCGCAAGTCTATTCGCAGTCGATGTCCACCATGCCGCTGCTGATCCTCGCCGCGCTGGTGGCGGTGTACATCGTGCTGGGCATGCTCTACGAGAACACCGTGCACCCCGTCACCATCCTCTCCACCCTGCCCTCCGCGGGCATCGGCGCCACGCTGGCGCTGCTGATCTTCGGCACGCCGTTCTCGGTGATCGCGATGATCGGCATCATCCTCTTGATCGGCATCGTCAAGAAGAACGCGATCATGATGATCGACGTGGCCATCCACCTGCAGCGCGACGAAGGTCTCGACCCGCGCAAGGCGATCCACGACGCCGCCGTGGTGCGCCTGCGCCCGATCATGATGACCACCGCCGCCGCCGTGCTGGGCGCCATTCCACTGGCCATCGGCATCGGCCAGGGCGCCTCGCTGCGCCAGCCGCTGGGCATCACCGTGGCCGGCGGCCTGATCCTCAGCCAGGTCTTCACCCTGTACACCACGCCGGTGATCTACCTCTACTTCGACCGCGTGCGCGCCAGGCTCGCCGCCTGGTCCGCCACCCTGCCGTGGAACCGATCGGACGCAAGCGCATGAACACCAAGCTGCTCTCCCGCGTGACCTTTTCCCGCGCCCTGCCGGCCGCCACGCTGGCCCTGCTGCTCGGCGGCTGCATGGCCGGCCCGGACTACCATCGCCCGGCGGTGACGATGCCCGCGCAGTACCAGCCCCTGCCCGGCTGGATGGCTGCCGCGCCGGCCGCGGCAGCGCCCAAGGGCGACTGGTGGACGATGTTCAACGACCCGCTGCTGGACGAGCTGGAGCCGCAGGTGTCGGTTTCCAACCAGACCGTGCGCCAGAGCTACGCCAACTACCAGGCGGCCCTGGCCCAGGTGCAGGTGGCGCGCAGCGCGCTGTTCCCCGCCATCGGCATCAGCGGCTCGGCCGACAAGCAGCGTTCGGCTGCGGGCAATGCCGGCAGCGGCACGGCGCGCCAGCACTCGATCAGCACCTCCGGCTCGCTGGAGGGCAACGTGAGCTGGGCGCCGGACCTGTGGGGCAAGGTGCGCCGCACCCTCGAGGAGAACAAGGCGAACGCGCAGGCGGGCGCGGCCACCCTGGCCAACGCCACGCTGTCCGAACAGACCGCGCTGGCCAGCGCGGTGATCGAACTGCGGGTGACCGACGCCAGCATCGACCTGTTGCAGCAGACCGTCGACGCCTTCAAGGAATACCTGCGCGTGGTGGGCAACCAGGCAAGCGCCGGCACCGTGCCGCCTTCCGACCTGCTCAGCGCGCGCACCCAGCTGGAGAACGCCCAGTCCAGCCTGCTCGCGCTGGGCATCGCCCGCGCGCAGTACGTCCATGCCATCGCGGTGCTGGTCGGCAAGAATCCGGAAGACCTGCAGATTCCGCACGGCGACTCGCTGCCCACCCTGCCCGAGGTGCCGGCGGGCGTGCCCTCGACCCTCCTGCAGCGCCGGCCCGACATCGCCGTCGCCGAACGCCAGATGGCCGCCCAGAACGCCGCGATCGGCGTCGCCGTGGCGGCCTACTATCCCAGCCTCTCGCTGTCGGCCGCGGACGGCTTCACGCAGTCGCCGCTGGCCGGCCTGCTGCATGTCGCCAACCATGTCTGGTCGCTGGGCGCCGACGTCGGCGAAACGCTGTTCGACGGCGGCGAACGCCACGGCGAGGTCGCCGCGGCCAAGGCGAACTACGAGGCCGCGGTGGCCAACTACCGCGGTACCGTGCTGACCGCACTGCAGGGCGTGGAGGACGACCTCTCCGGCCTGCACGTCCTCGCCCGGCAGGCCGACGTGCTCGACGATGCCGTGCACAACGCGACCCGCGGCGCCGAGATCGCGCTCAACGAATACCAGGCCGGCACCGTCGACTACACCACCGCCGCCACCGCCCGCGCCACCCAGCTGAGCACCCAGCAGGATGCCTTGAACGTGCGCCAGCAGCGCCTGCTCGACACGGTGTCGCTGATCGGCGACCTGGGCGGCGGCTGGTCGGTGGACCAACTGGGTGCGGCGGCGCAGACCGGAGCCAGGCGCTGACCGTCCAACCGGCCCCGCGGCTGCAACCGCGGCATCGTGCCGACCGGCACCACGCCGACGCATGCCCCGGTGACGCGGGACCAACAGCCAGCGGGATTACCGCGCGCCGTCCCTGCGCCGGCGTCGCGGCCCGTGCACCAGCATGCACAGGCCGCCGTAGATCACGAACAGCGGCCACCACTTCGCCCAGGACAAGTCGAGGATGAAGATCATCGCCACCATCGCGACGGCGAGGGCGCTCAGCAGCGACTGCGCCACCGCGCCGTCCACCGTGCCGACGGCGCGGTAGCGTTCCCAGGCCTCGGACAGCGGCCACGCCGCGCCGAGCAGGATGAACCACGCCCACCAGTTCGCCCAGTCGAGGAAGGGAAGCTGCACGCCCAGGTTGCCGCACAGGAAGATCAGGCCCACCGCGACCACCAGCAGGGCCGGGATGATGCGATGGCTGCGCCACGCAGCAGTGTTCGTTCCGTTGCCCGATTCGTTGTCCGTCATCGTCGTCATCCTCCCCGGAATGGCGTCACGGTAGAACGCCACCCGCGCTCCAGCCAGTGACAGGCGTCACCCGAAGCACCTGCAGGCGGATGCCGCGTCACCGGTTGCTCACCCCGTGCGGCACATGCCCCGTGGCCACGTGTTTGCGCGCGGATTCCACGTTGGCCGGCGAGTCGTCGAAGAAGATGTCGGCGCCGAAGGCGTCGAGGAACGGCCCCTTGTCGCGCCCGCCGAGGAACAGCGCCTCGTCGATGCGCACGCCCCAGCGGCGCAGGGTGAGGATGACGCGCTTGTGCGCTGGCGCGGAGCGCGCGGTGACCAGGGCGGTGCGGATCGGCGAATTCTCCGCGGGGAACGCCGCCTGCAGCCGATGCAGCGCGGTGAGGAAGCCGCGGAACGGGCCTACCGACAGCGGCTCGTCGGCATGCTCGCTCTCGCTGCGGTGGAAGGCTTCCAGCCCTTCCTCGCGCGAGACGCGCTCGCCCTCGTCGCCGAAGATCACCGCATCGCCATCGAAGGCGATGCGCAGTTGCTCACTCATCCGCGGCGGCGCGACGCTGGGCAGGATGGTCGCGGCGGCCACGCCGGCCTTGAGCGCGCGGCCCACGTCCTCGGCGTTGGCGGAGAGGAACAGGTCGGCCTTGAACGGCGCGATGTAGTCGGAGGTGGGCGCGCCGCTGGTGAAGGCGGCGCGGCTGATCTCCAGGCCGTAGTGCTGGATGGCGTTGAAGATGCGCAGGCCGGTGTCGCCGGAATTGCGCGAGAGCAGGATCACCTCCACCGGCGGCACGTCGCCCGCCAGCTTGTTGAGGTCGAGCAGCTTCTGCACCAGCGGGAACGCCACGCCGGGCTTGAGGATCTCGTCCTCGTGCGCGATCTGGAAGCTGCGGTAGGCGTCCAGCCCCTCGCGCTCGAACAGCGCGTGGCTGTTGCCGAGGTCGAACAGCGCGCGCGAGGAGATCGCCACGACGAGGCGGTTGTCGGCGGATGCGGAAGGGTCGTGGGCAGGCATGGGCTCAATCTAGCGCATGCCAGGTGCATGGCGTGAGACTGGCCTGCCCGTCCGCAGGCCGGGACAGGAAGCCGCCCCTCAATCCGCGGCGAACTGCTCGTCGAGGATGCGCTGCTCCAGGTTGTGCTCGGGATCGAACAGCAGGCGCACGCCCTGCCCCTCGGACTGGCGCACGACCACGTCGCGCACGTCGCGCACCTCGTGGAAGTCGGCGGTGGCGCTGACCGGCCGCTTGCCGGGATCGAGCACGCGCAGGCTGACCTGGGTGCGGTGCGGCAGGATCGCGCCGCGCCAGCGGCGCGGCCGGAACGGGCTGATCGGGGTGAGCGCCAGCACGTTCGCGTCCAGCGGCAGGATCGGTCCGTGCGCGGAGAGGTTGTAGGCGGTGGAGCCGGCCGGGGTGGCGACCATCACGCCGTCGCAGATCAGGTTGGGCAGCTTCACCGTCTCGTTGAGCTTCACCTCGATGTGCGCGGCCTGGTTGCTCTGGCGCAGCAGCGAGACCTCGTTGAAGGCCAGCGCGCGGTGGGTGTCGCCCGCGGCATCGGTGACCAGCATTTCCAGCGGGAACAGTTCGGCGGCATGGGCGCGCGCCACCCGCTCGGGCAGTTCGTCCACGCGATGCTTGTTCATCAGGAAGCCGACGCGGCCCAGCTTCATGCCGTACACCGGCACACCCAGCGCGAGGTGCGCATGCAGGGTGCGCAGCATGAAGCCGTCGCCGCCCAGCGCCACGATCAGTTCGGCCTCCACCGCCGGCACGTCGCCGTAGCGTTCCACGAGCTTGCGCCGCGCCTGCTGGGCAACGCTGGTGTCACTGGCGACGAAGGCGAAGCGCATGGCCGAGCGGGCTCCGGATGGGATGCCGGGAGCTTACTGCATGGAGCGCGGAGACATGCCGCAAAAGCGAAGCCCCGGACGAGCCGGGGCTTCCTGAAACATGATGCTTTGCGCCAGAGCTTGCCCTCTCCCCCAGCCCCTCTCCCGCAAGCGGGAGAGGGGAAAGGCAAGGCATTACCCTCAACCCACCGGCACCTGCGCCAGCTGGGCCAGCCGGCGCACCGCCACCGAGGCGATCGGGTAGTCGGCGTTCTGGGTGAGGATCTCGGCCAGCATGCCGCGGGTGTGCTGCAGCGTGGGATCGTCGCGCTGCAGCCAGACCTGCACCGGCGAGACATCGGTGCGGTTGCCGGCCAGCTTCAGCACCTGCTGGACCAGCGCGCGGTGCTGGTGGGTGAGCTCGTCCAGCAGCGAACCGCGCGCCTGCGCATGCCAGTGGCCTTCCACCGGCAGCGCCTCGATCTGGCCGCGCAGCCATTCCAGGTCCAGCACTTCGCCCAGTTCGTAGAACACGCCGGCGACCTTCTCGATCGGCTGGCCGCTCTGCTGCGCCACCTCGACCATGTCCAGCGCGGCGCGCAGCTCCGACAGGCGCGCCAGCCGCACGGCCAGTTCGGCAGGCAGGCCCAGGCCCTCCCACTTTTCCTGGCTGCTGGCGAAATCGCCCTTGCCGGTGGCGGTGAGCACTTCCGGCAATGCCTTGCGCAGCGCGCTCACGCCGGCCTGGTAGCGCTCGACGTTGGCGGCGATCTCCAGCGTGCCGCCGGGGCGGTTGAGCAGCCAGCGGGTCAGGTGGCGCAGCAGCGACCAGATCTGCATCACCGCGTCGACCTGGGTGCCCTCGGCCACCTGGCTGTCCAGCGCCTCGATCTCGGCCCACAGCTCGCGCGCATCCAGGATCTCGCGCGCGGCGGTGTAGGCCTTGGCGATCGCCGCCGGGCCTTTGCCGGTGTCCTCCTGCATGCGCATCATGAAGGTGGCGCCCATGCGGTTGATCGTGGAGTTGGTCACCGCGGTGGCGATGATCTCGCGCTTCAGGCGGTGGCGTTGCATGTGCGCGGCGTACTTCTCGTGCAGCGGCGCGGGGAAGTAGCGCACCAGCTCCTTGGACAGGTACGGGTCTTCCGGCACGTCGGAATCGAGCAGCTGCTGGAACAGGCGGATCTTGTCATAGGACAGCAGCACCGCCAGCTCCGGCCGGGTCAGGCCCTGGCCGCGCGTCTTGCGCTCGGTCAGCTCGGCCTCGCTCGGCAGGTTCTCCACCTGGCGATCCAGCGAGCCTTCGGCCTCCAGCGTGCGGATGAAGTGCGCCATCGAGCCGATGCGCTTCACCGACTGGTGTTCCATCAGGGTGATCGCCTGGTTCTGGCGATAGTTGTCCCACAGCACCAGCTGGCCCACCTCGTCGGTCATCGCGGCGAGCTGGGCATTGCGCGCCTCCTCGCTCAACTCGCCGCGGTGCACGGCATCGTTGAGCAGGATCTTGATGTTCACCTCGTGGTCGGAGGTGTCCACGCCGGCGGAGTTGTCGATGAAGTCGGTATTGAGCAGCACGCCCTTCTGCGCCGCCTCGATGCGGCCCTTCTGGGTCATGCCGAGGTTGCCGCCCTCGCCCACGATCTTGCAGCGCAGCTCGCCGCCGTCCACGCGCAGGCCGTTGTTGGCGCGGTCGCGGGCGTCGGCATGGGTTTCGCTGCTGGCCTTGACGTAGGTGCCGATGCCGCCGTTCCAGAGCAGGTCCACCGGCGCCTTGAGGATGGCGTTGAGCAGCTCGGTCGGCGCCATCTGGGTGACCTCGGGCCTGAGGCCCAGCGCCGCGCGCGCCTCCGGCGAGAGCGGGATCGATTTCGCGCTGCGCGGCCAGATGCCGCCGCCGGCGGAGATCAGCGACCTGTCGTAGTCGTCCCAGCTCGAACGCGGCAGCTTGAACATGCGCTCGCGCTCGACGAAGGAACGCGCCGCGTCCGGGTTCGGGTCGATGAACACGTGGCGATGGTCGAACGCGGCCACCAGGCGGATATGCTTCGACAGCAGCATGCCGTTGCCGAACACGTCGCCGGACATGTCGCCGATGCCCACGCAGGTGAAGTCCTGCGTCTGGCTGTCGCGGCCCAGCGCGCGGAAGTGGCGCTTCACCGACTCCCACGCGCCCTTGGCGGTGATGCCCATGCCCTTGTGGTCGTAGCCGTTGGAACCGCCGGAGGCGAACGCATCGCCCAGCCAGTAGCCGTGCTCGATCGAGATGCCGTTGGCGATGTCGGAGAACGTGGCCGTGCCCTTGTCGGCCGCCACCACCAGGTAGGGATCGTCGGCGTCGTGGCGCACCACGTCGTGCGGGTTCACCACCTTGCCCTCGACCAGGTTGTCGGTGATGTCGAGCAGGCCGTTGATGAACAGCTTGTAGCAGGCGATGCCCTCGGCCAGCTGCGCGTCGCGGTCGCCGCCGACCGGCGGCTTCTTCACGAAGAAGCCGCCCTTCGAGCCCACCGGCACGATCACGGTGTTCTTCACCATCTGCGCCTTCACCAGGCCCAGCACCTCGGTGCGGAAGTCCTCGCGGCGGTCCGACCAGCGCAGGCCGCCGCGCGCCACCGGGCCGAAGCGCAGGTGGATGCCTTCCACGCGCGGCGCGCACACCCAGATCTCGCGGTACGGCACCGGCTTGGGCAGCTCGGGCACGGCGTGCGAGTCGAGCTTGAAGCTGATGTAGTCGCGGTAGGCGCCGTTCCACTGCTGGAAGAAGCTGGTGCGCAGGGTGGCGTGGATCACCGCGATGAAGCTGCGCAGGATGCGGTCCTCGTCCAGGCTGGCCACGTTCTCCAGCAGCACGTTGATCGCGCCCTCGATCGTCTTGACCTGCTCCGCGCGCGGCTGCGCCAGCGTGGCGGCCAGGCCGTCGACCAGGGCCGGGTTGGCGGCCTGCACGTGCGCGGGGATCAGCGCCGACATCTCGCCGTGCAGCGACTCGGCGGCGGCCTTGCGCTCGTCGGCCGCGAGCGTCTCGCGACGCGGATCGAACTTGGCCAGGAACAGCTCCACCAGCAGGCCGGCGATCGCCGGGTAGTTGTTGAGGGTGTCTTCCATGTACGGCTGCGAGAAGGTGCTGCCGGCCTGCAGCAGGTACTTGCAGTAGCCGCGCAGCATCGCCACCTGGCGCCAGCTCAGCCGGGCGCCCAGCACCAGGCGGTTGAAGCCGTCGTTCTCGGCGTTGCCGCGCCAGATCTGCTCGAACGCATGCTCGAACAGCGAGCCGACCTGCTCCACGCCGAAGGTGAGCCTGCCCACCGGCTGCACCTCGAAATCCTGGATCGACAGCGGCACGCTGGCGCCCGGAATCTCGTAGACGTGCTCGGTGAGCACGCGCAGGCCCAGGTTCTCCAGCTGCGGCAGCACCTCGGACAGCGCGATGTCGCCGCCGGAGCGGTAGACCTTGAAGCGCAGCGTCTCCGGCGCCTTCGGCGGGTGGTAGAACGACATGCGCAACGCGTTGTCGCCGTCGAGCAGCGACAGCTGGTACACGTCCTCGGCGGCCACCGCCGGGCTCACGTCGTCGATGTAGCCGGGCGGCAGCACGCGCGCGTAGCGGTTCGCCAGCACCACGCCCTCGTGTTCGCCACGCTGCTTCACCAGCGCGTCGCGCACCTCGTCGTGCCAGTTGCGCACGATCGCCGCCACGCCCTGCTCCAGCGCGGCCAGGTCGTATTCGGGCTGGTCGCCGATCTTCGGCCGCAGCACGATGTACAGGCGCGCCAGCGCGGCTTCACCCAGCAGCACCGAGGAATCGATCTGTTCGGCATGCAGCGCCTCGCCCAGCAGCGCCTCGATGCGCTCGCGCACCGAGGTGTTGAAGCGGTCGCGCGGCACGAACACCTGGCAGGTGAAGAAGCGGCCATAGCGGTCGCGGCGCATGAACAGGCGAGTGTGCGCGCGCTGGCGCAGCTCCAGGATGCCGGTGGCGATCGCGAACAGCTCGTCCTCGCTGCTCTGCAGCAGCTCCTCGCGCGGCAGCGTTTCCAGGATGTGGCGCAGCGACTTGCCGGAATACGAATCGCGCTTCAGGCAGGAGCGCGCCAGCACCGCCTCCACCTTGTGCCGCACCAGCGGCACGTCCTGCGGGCGGGCCATGTAGGCGCTGGAGGTGAACAGGCCGAGGAAACGCTGTTCGGACACGGCACGGCCGTCGGCGTCGAACTTGAGCACGCCGATGTAATCCATGTAGCCGGGTCGGTGCATGCGCGAGCGCGCATTGGTCTTGGTCAGGATGATCGCGTCGACCGCGCCGGAATGCGGCAGGTCGCTGGCCGCCAGCGTCTTCAGCGAACGCGGCGCCAGCGACTGCTCGCTCTTGCGCAGGATGCCCAGCCCCGAGCTCTCGATCGCGCGCAACACGCGCTCGCCGTCGGCATCGGTCACCTCGTATTCGCGGTAACCGAAGAAGGTGAAGTTGTCGGCGGCGATCCAGCGCAGGAATTCGCCGGCCTCGCGGGCCGAAGCCTCGTCCAGCGCCGGCTTGCGCTGCGGCAGCTTGTCGGCGATCGCCAGCGCCTTGTCGCGCATCGCCGCCCAGTCGCCCACCGCCACGCGCACGTCATCCAGCGCGGCCTCGACCTGCGCGACCAGCTGCGCCTGTTCGGCCGCATCGCCCACGCGGTCGATCTCGAAGTGCATCACCGACTCGGCCACGCCCGTGTCGCCACCGATGCCCTGCAGCTTGCCGCCGGCATCGCGCCGCACCGTCAGCACCGGGTGGATCACCGCGTGGATCTGCAGGCGCGTCGAAACCACCATGCTCACCGTGTCGACCAGGAACGGCATGTCGTCGGTGACGATCTGCAACCAGCCGTGGCCAGCGTGACCGGTCTCGGGATTCAGCACGCGCACGGCCGCATGGCCGGGCGTGCGCTGCTGCATGAAGTCCAGCAGGCCACCGGTCAGGGCGGCCCATTGCGCCGGAGTGTGCAGACCGCGGTCGCCCTCCGTGACCCGCGCGAAGAAGGCGCCGATAAAAAATTGCGCCTCATCAAGGCGCTGGGTGGGGAATCCGGCTTGCTTCAGTGCCTCGAACACGGCGGACTGAAGCGGAACTTCATGGGCTGCACGAATGGCATTCATGGCATCTACTGGTCAGTGGAAACGAATTGACGCGATAAAGCCCCAAAAGGATACGCTCCGCGTCAGGGCGAATCCACCGCGATACCGTTGTGCAAAGCGTCATGAATCGCCACTCGCCCGTACCGCCGCGCAGCGTGCGTGCGCATCGCCAATGTCACAATACGACCCTGCACGACGGGCATCGTCGTTGCGTGCAACGGCCGCCGGCGGCGTCGACGGGTGCGCTGTCACGACAGGCGCATCGGCATGCTCTGCCCATGTTCGCGGGGAGGCACGCCGGACCCGTACTGCCGGTTCGGCCTGCGCACATGCAAAAAGGTCACGCAAGCCCTTCAATAAATTGTGAACTGTACGGTATAGTAGCGCTCCGCAAGCCCGCACCCGCCCACACGGAACACGGGATACGCTCAACCTTTGACACACGACACGCGGGTGGCTGTGCCGTCATGCTCTGCGCCTGGCGCAAGCTGGATGCGCATCCATCGCGATCCCCCAATCACGATCAGCACGCTTCGGAGTCCCCATGAAATCCCCGTCCCTGCGCGCCCCCGCGTTGTGCCTCGGCCTGCTGGCCCTGACCGCCTGCGGCAAGAAGGAGCAAGGCGCGCCGCACATGCCGCCACCCCAGGTGGGCGTGATTACCGCACAACCGCAGAACGAGCCGTTGACCAAGGACCTGGTCGGTCGCCTGTCGTCCTTCCGCAGCGCCGACGTGCGTGCCCGCGTGGCCGGCGTGCTGCTGAAGCGCGACTACACCGAAGGCACCGACGTCAAGAAGGGCCAGCTGCTGTTCCAGATCGATCCGGCGCCGCTGAAGGCCGCGCTGGCCGCGGCGCAGGCTGCGCTGGCACAGGCGCAGGCCACGTACACCAATGCCAAGGTCAATGCGCAGCGTTCGCGTGAACTGGCGCCGAAGGGCTACATCTCCAAGTCCGACCTCGACAACGCCCTGGCCGCCGAGCGCACCGCCGCCGCCGCGGTGCAGGCGGCGCGGGCCAATGTGCAGACCGCCCGCATCAACCTCGACTACGCCAACGTCGTCTCGCCGATCGACGGCCGGGCCGGCCAGCAGCAGGTGACCGAGGGCGCGCTGGTCGGCAGCGGCAGTGCCACCCTGCTCACCACGGTGGACCAGATCGACCCGCTGTACGTCAACTTCACCATGAGCGTGGCCGACATGGAGCAGTTGCGCCAGGCGCAGAGCAACGGCGGCGTCACGCTTGCCCAGCCGAACCAGGCCAGCGTGCAGGTGACCCTGCCCGACGGCAGCGCCTACGCCGAGCCGGGCACGCTGGACTTCACCGCGGTCACGGTCGACCCGTCCACCGGCGCGGTGAACCTGCGCGCGAAGATCCCGAACCCCAAGCACAGCCTGCTGCCCGGCATGTACGTGACGCTGAAGGCGAAGCTGGGCGAACAGCACAAGGTGTTCCTGATCCCGCAGCAGGCGGTGCTGCGCGACACCGTGGGCGCCTACACGTTCGTGGTGGGTGCCGACGGCAAGACCAGGCGCCACGACGTCACGGCCAGCAGCATGAGCGGCAGCGACTGGGTGATCACCAGCGGCCTCGCCGCCGGCGACCAGGTGGTGGTGTCCGGCGTGCAGAACGTGCATGAGGACGCTCCGGCGAAGGCCACGCCATGGCAGCCGCAGGCTGCCGCGGGTGGGCAGGCCCCAGGCGCGACCGGCAAGCCGGCCGGCGGCAAGTAACGGAGAAGAGCCTGCTCATGATCCCCAAGCATCCCGCGTTGCCATCGAGTGGTCGTCAGGTGGTAGGGCGTGGCCCCGGCCTGACTGGCTGTCAGGCCAAGCCGCGCGCTGCCGCATGGCGGCCACTCGATGGCAACCCGCAGGGCCGGGTCTGTTTGCCCGCATCCCTGCGTCATCACTCAGTCGTGGACCGACGTCCACTCCTTCGCTCTTCCTTGGCCTGCGCGCAAACAGTTCCCGGCGCGGGGTGCTTGGGGACCATGAACAGGCTCTAAGATCATGCCGAGTTTCTTCATCGACCGCCCGATCTTTGCCTGGGTGGTGGCTATCCTGATCTCGCTGGGCGGCGTCCTGGCGATCCTCAACCTGGGCGTGGAGTCGTACCCGAACATCGCGCCGCCGCAGGTCACCGTGAACGCCACCTACCCCGGCGCCAGCGCGGACACCACCGAGAAGACCGTCACCCAGGTGATCGAGCAGCAGCTCACCGGCATCGACCACCTGCTGTACTTCAGCTCCTCGTCCAGCGCCAGCGGCCGCGCCAGCATCACGCTGACCTTCGAGACCGGCACCGATCCGGACATCGCCCAGGTGCAGGTGCAGAACAAGGTGGCGCTGGCCACTCCGCGCCTGCCCAGCGAGGTGACCCAGCAGGGCGTGGTGGTGGCCAAGGCCAACTCCGGCTTCCTGATGGTGGTGGCGCTGAAATCGGACAACCCGAACATCGACCGCGACCGCCTCAACGACATCGTCGGCTCGCAGGTGCTGGACCAGATCTCGCGCGTGCCCGGCGTGGGCAGCACCCAGCAGTTCGGTTCCGAATACGCCATGCGCATCTGGCTGAACCCGGACAAGCTGCAGGGCTACGGCCTGTCGGCGACGCAGGTGTTCAACGCGATCTCGCTGCAGAACGTGCAATTCGCCGCCGGCTCGCTGGGCGCCGACCCGGCCGTGCCCGGCCAGGGCCTCACCGCCACGGTGTCCACCGAGGGCCGCTTCACCTCGCCCCAGCAGTTCGCCAACATCATCCTGCGCGCCAATTCCGACGGCACCACCGTCAAGCTGGGCGACGTGGCGAAGATCAGCTTCGGCCCCGGCAGCTACGGCTTCGACACCACCTGGGACGGCAAGCCGATCGGCGCGTTCGCGATCCAGCTGCTGCCCGGCGCCAACGCGCTCGACGTGGCCACCGCGGTGCGCGCGAAGATGGACGAGCTGGCGCCCAGCTTCCCGCCCGGCGTGAGCTGGTTCAGCCCGTACGACAGCACCACCTTCGTGCACATCTCCATCGACGAGGTGGTGCACACCCTGGTGGAGGCGATCATCCTGGTGTTCCTGGTGATGCTGCTGTTCCTGCAGAACATCCGCGCCACCATCATCCCCACCCTGGTGATCCCGGTCGCCCTGCTGGGCACCTTCCTCGGCATGCTGGTGCTCGGCTTCACGATCAACCAGCTGACCCTGTTCGGCATGGTGCTGGCGATCGGCATCGTGGTGGACGACGCGATCGTGGTGATCGAGAACGTCGAACGCATCATGACCGAGGAGAACCTCCCGCCGAAGGACGCCACGCGCAAGGCGATGGGCCAGATCACCGGTGCGGTGGTGGCGATCACCGTGGTGCTGGCGGCGGTGTTCGTGCCGTCGGCGCTGCAGCCGGGCGCCTCGGGCATCATCTACAAGCAGTTCGCGCTGACCATCGCGGTGTCGATGCTGTTCTCGGCCTTCCTGGCGCTGTCGTTCACGCCCGCGCTGTGTGCCAGCTTCCTGCAGCCCGAGCACCACAAGAAGAAGAACATCGTCTTCCGCAAGTTCAACGAGTTCTTCGAGTGGACCACGCGCACCTACACCGGCCACGTCGGCCACGCGGTGAAGCATGCGCCGCGCTGGATGTTCGTATTCGTGCTGGTGGCGATCCTCGCCGGCTTCCTCTACACCCGCCTGCCCGGCAGCTTCCTGCCCGAGGAGGACCAGGGCTACGCGCTGTCCGTGATCCAGTTGCCGCCGGGCGCCACCAAGCAGCGCACCAGCGAGGTGATGGCGCAGATGCGCGCGATCCTCAACAAGGATCCGGCGGTGGAAGGCGTGCTGCAGGTGACCGGCTTCAGCTTCATCGGCTCCAGCGAAAGCGCCGGCATGGCCTTCATCAAGCTGAAGGACTGGGCCAAGCGCGACGTCACCGCCGCGCAGTTCATCCAGCGCGCGAACATGGAGCTGTTCCAGATCCGCGACGCGCGCATCTTCGTGGCTAACATCCCCACGGTGCAGGGCCTGGGCCAGTTCGGCGGCTTCGACATGTACCTGCAGGACCGCGCCGGCCTCGGCCGCGACGCGCTCACCCAGGCGCGCAACACGCTGCTGGCCAAGGCCAGCCAGGACCCGGTGCTCACCGGCGTGCGGCCGAACTCGCTGGAAGACTCGCCGCAGCTGAACCTGGACGTGGATCGCGTGCAGGCGCAGTCGATGGGCCTGTCGGTCAGCGACGTCTACAACGCGGTCAGCCTGATGCTGGCGCCGGTGTACGTGAACGACTTCACCTACGGTGGCCGCGTGAAGCGCGTGATCATGCAGGCCGACGCCCCCTATCGCATGGGCCCGGACGCACTGCAGCACTTCTTCACGCCCAGCAGCACGCAGACGAACAGCGACGGCACGCCGGCGATGATCCCGATCTCCAACGTGGTGCACGCGGAGTGGGCCATGGGCTCGCCCGCGCTGACCCGCTACAACGGCTATTCCGCGGTGGAAATCGTGGGCTCGCCGGCGCCCGGACGTGCCTCGGGCGAAGCGATGAACGAGATGGGCAACATCGTCAGCAACGACCTGCCCAAGGGCTACGGCTACGACTGGACCGGCCAGTCCTACCAGGAAATCCTCTCCGGCAATGCCGCCACGCTGCTGATGGTGCTGTCCATCTTCATCGTGTTCCTGGCGCTGGCCGCGCTGTACGAGAGCTGGTCGATCCCGGTGTCGGTGCTGCTGGTGGTGCCGCTGGGCCTGCTCGGCGTGGTGGTGTTCACCCTGCTGCGCGGCCTGCCCAACGACATCTACTTCAAGATCGGCCTGGTCACGGTGATCGGCCTGGCCGCGAAGAACGCGATCCTGATCGTGGAGTTCGCGGTGGCCGAGCAGCAGGCCGGGCGTACGCTGCGCGAGGCCACCGTCGACGCGGCCCGCCTGCGACTGCGACCGATCCTGATGACCTCGCTGGCCTTCATCCTCGGCGTGTTCCCGCTGTTCATCTCCACCGGCGCCGGCGCCAACGCGCGCCACGCGATCGGCACCGGCGTGATCGGCGGCATGCTGTTCGCCACCTTCCTCGGCGTGCTGCTGATCCCGGTGTTCTACATCGTGGTGCGGCGCCTGCTGGGCGACAAGCTGGACGGCGACGGCAAGCCGCATCCGGCCTCGGGCACGGGCATGCAGTCGTTCGACTCCGATCCGCAACACGGCCATTGAGTCCCCGCTCCCTACTCCCCTCCGGGGGAGAGGGCGGTGAAAGTTCAGCGCAGGCCGGTCTCGTTGCGCGCGATCACGATGCGCTGGATCTCGCTGGTGCCCTCGTAGATCTCGGTGATCTTGGCGTCGCGGAAGTAGCGCTCCAGCGGCATCTCCTTGGAGTAGCCCATGCCGCCGTGGATCTGCACCGCCTGGTGGGCGATCCACATCGCCGCCTCGGAGGCGACCAGCTTGGCCACCGAGGCCTCGGTGCCGAAGCGGCCGCCGTTCTTTTCCGTCTGGCCCTTGGTCCACGCGGCACGCAGCGTCAGCAGCGTCGCCGCATCCAGCTTGCACTTCATGTCGGCGATCTTGGCCTGGGTCATCTGGAACGTGCCGATCGGATGGCCGAACGCCTTGCGGTCGCGCGACCATTGCAGCGTGGCCTCGTAGGCGGCGCGGGCGATGCCCACCGCCTGCGAGGCGATGCCGATGCGGCCGGCGTCGAGCACGCCCATCGCGATGGCGAAGCCCTTGCCTTCCTGGCCCAGCAGGTCGTCCTTCGAGCAGACGTACTCGTTGAACTCGATCTCGCAGGTGGCCGAGGCGCGGATGCCCAGCTTGGGCTCGGTCTTGCCGGCGTGGAAGCCAGGCTTCTGCGTGTCGATGATGAAGGCCGACACGCCCTTCGCGCCGATGCCCGGAGTCGTGATCGCGAACAGCACGATGTAGCGGCACACCGGGCCGGAGGTGATCCAGCTCTTCTTGCCGTTGATCACCCAGTCGCCGTCGTCATTCTTCTGCGCGCGGGTATGCATGGCCGAGGCATCGGAACCGGACTGCGGCTCGGTGAGCGCATACGCGCCGATCGCCTCGCCCTGCGCGATCGCGCGGACGTACTTCTGCTTCTGTTCCTCGGTGCCATGCTTGAGGATGCCGTTGCAGAACAGCGAGTTGTTCACGCTCATCACGGTGGAGGTGGCGGCGTCGGCGGCGGCGATCTCGATCATCGCCAGCACGTAGCCCACCGGGTCCAGGCCCGCGCCGCCGTACTCGTGCGGCACCTCGATGCCCATCAGGCCGAGCTGGCCCATCTCGCGGATGTTCTCGAGCGGGAACTCGCCCTTCGCATCCAGTTCGGCCGCCATCGGGGCAATGCGCTTCTGGGCGAAGTCGCGGGCGATGGCCTGGATGGCCAACTGGTCTTCGGTAAAGCTGAAATCCATGGGGGACTCCGGTAACGAAACGGGGATGAAAAGCCGCCCATTTTAGCCCCGCCGGCAACCGGGCCTTGTGCATGTGCAGCAGAGCACGCGAGCGGCCGTCTTGCGCGACCCGCCCGGGCGCCTGCCGTGCCTCGCCCTTGACGATTCCGCGGGCGAGTCCTAGCCTTTGCATCTCTTTATCGCGATGCGAGGATAATCGATGGATCTGAGCACCGCCTCCAGCATGCTGCGCCTGCTGGCCGACCCCACCCGCGTGCGCCTGCTGGCCCTGCTGGAGGGCGAGGAGCTCACCGTGGCCGAACTGGCCGCGGTGCTGCATCTGGCGCAGCCGCGCGTCTCCACCCACCTGGCCAAATTGAAGGAAGCAGGCCTGGTGCGCGACCGTCGCGCCGGCGTCTCCGCCTATTACCGCGCCAACGCCGAGGGCGACGAGCACCAGCACGCGCTGATCGCCGCGCTGCGCGAGAACATCGACGATGCCCTGCTGCGCGAGGATGCCGCCCGCCTGCCGGGCGTGCTGGCCAACCGCGCCCGCGCCGAGGGCTGGGCCGACACCGTGGCCGGCGACATGGAACGCCACTACTCGCCCGGCCGCACCTGGGAAACCCTGGCGCGCGCGCTGCTGCAGCTGCTGGGCACCGGCGACGTGCTGGACATCGCCTCCGGCGACGGCATCACCGCCGAACTGCTGGCGCCGCACGCGCACTCCATCGTCTGCGTGGATTCCAGCGAACGCGTGGCCGAGGCCGCGGCGAAACGCCTGCAGGCCTTCCCCAACGTCGAGGTGCACCAGGGCGACATGCACGCGCTCAAGCTGGGCGAGCGCCGCTTCGACCTGGTGCTGATGCTGCACGCGCTCACCTACGCCGAGCACCCCGCGCAGGCGGTGGCCGCGGCCGCACGCCTGCTGCGCCCCGGCGGCCGCCTGCTCGCGGTGACGCTGGGCAAGCACGACCACCGCGCCGCGGTGGAGCCGTTCGACCACCGCAACCTCGGCTTCACCGAAGCCGAGCTGCAGGACTACGCCAGCGCCGCCGGCCTGCAGGTGGTCAGCTGCAACCGGCTCAGCCGCGAGCGCAAGGCGCCGCATTTCGAAGTCATCAGCCTGCTTGCACAGAAGAACTGAGAAGAGAACGATGAGCACCCTGCCCTGGCTGCACCCCGATCGCGTCGCCCTGCTCGAGGCCGCGCTTGCCGAACGCATCCTGATTCTCGACGGCGGCATGGGCACCATGCTGCAGGGCCACCGGCTGGACGAAGCCGGCTTCCGCGGCGAGCGCTTCGAGCACGGCCGCGACGGCGCGCACGCACACCACCATGACGGGCACGCCCACGAACATCCCGGCGGCTGCGACCTCAAGGGCAACAACGACCTGCTGACGCTGACCCAGCCGGCGATCATCAGCGGCGTGCACGAGGCCTACCTCGAGGCCGGCGCGGACCTGGTGGAAACCAACACGTTCAACTCCACCCGCATCAGCCAGGCCGACTACAAGCTGGAACACCTCGCGCACGAGCTGAACCGCGAAGGCGCGCGGCTGGCCCGCGCCGCCTGCGAAAAGTTCACCGCGCAGACGCCGCACAAGCCGCGCTTCGTGATCGGCGTGCTCGGCCCCACCAGCCGCACCGCCTCGCTGTCGCCCGACGTCAACGATCCCGGCTTCCGCAACGTCACGTTCGAGGAACTGGCCAGCAACTACCGCGAATCCGCCGCCGGCCTGATCGATGGCGGCGCCGACGTGGTGATGGTCGAAACCATCTTCGACACGCTGAACGCCAAGGCCGCGCTGTACGCAGTGTCTGAACTGTTCCGCGAGCGCGGCGCACGGGTGCCGGTGATGATCTCCGGCACCATCACCGACCGCTCAGGCCGCACCCTGTCCGGCCAGACCGCGGAGGCGTTCTGGTACTCGGTGCGCCACGCACGGCCGCTGTCGATCGGGCTCAACTGCGCGCTGGGCGCGGCCGACCTGCGCCCGCACATCCAGACCCTGGCCGACGTCGCCGAATGCTTCGTCAGCACCCACCCGAACGCCGGCCTGCCGAACGCCTTCGCCGAATACGACGAGACGCCCGAGCAGATGGCCAGCGTGATCGCCGGCTTCGCCCGCGACGGCCTGCTCAACCTGGTCGGCGGCTGCTGCGGCACCACGCCGGCGCATATCAAGGCGATTGCGGAAGCGGTGCGCGCCTACCCGCCGCGCGCGCTGCCGCGCGAAAAACAGGAAGCCGCATGAGCACCGCGAATCAACTCCCTCTCCCCGTCGGGGAGAGGGCTGGGGTGAGGGGCCGCGCTGGCCACGCATCCGCATCATTGAATCTTGCCGCAAGGCCCGCCCCCTCACCCCAGTCCTCTCCCTGCAAGGGAGAGGAAGCAAGAGCAGAAGCATGACCATCCGCCACACCCGCCTGTCCGGCCTCGAACCGCTGGTCATCACGCCCGACCTGCTGTTCGTCAACGTGGGCGAACGCACCAACGTCACCGGCTCGGCGCAGTTCAAGAAGCTGATCAAGGAAGACCGCTACGAGGAAGCGGTGGAAGTCGCGCGCCAGCAGGTCGCGAACGGCGCGCAGATCATCGACGTCAACATGGACGAGGGTCTGATCGATTCCGAGGCGGCGATGGTGCGCTTCCTCAACCTGATCGCCGCCGAGCCCGACATCGCCCGCGTGCCGGTGATGGTGGATTCCTCCAAGTGGAGCGTGATCGAGGCCGGCCTGCGCTGCCTGCAGGGCAAGGGCATCGTCAACTCGATCTCGATGAAGGAAGGCGAGGCCGCGTTCCTCGAACACGCGCGCAAGGTGCAGCAGTACGGCGCCGCCGCGGTGGTGATGGCGTTCGACGAACAGGGCCAGGCGGACACCTGCGCACGCAAGGTGGACATCTGCACGCGCGCCTATGAACTGCTGACGCGCGAACTGGACTTCCTGCCCGAAGACATCATCTTCGACCCGAACATCTTCGCCATCGCCACCGGCATCGAGGAGCACAACAACTACGCGGTGGACTTCATCGAGGCCACCCGCGAGCTGAAGCGGCGCTTCCCCGACTGCCACGTCTCCGGCGGCGTCTCCAACGTCTCGTTCTCGTTCCGCGGCAACGACACCGTGCGCGAGGCGATCCACTCGGTGTTCCTGTACCACGCGATCCAGGCCGGCATGGACATGGGCATCGTCAACGCCGGCGCGCTGGCGATCTACGACGACCTCGACCCCGCGCTGCGCGAACGCGTCGAGGACGTGGTGCTGAACCGTCGCGCCGACGCCACCGAGCGGCTGCTGGAGATCGCCGACAACTACAAGAAGAAGAAGGGCGAGGTGGCCGTCGAGACACTGGCCTGGCGCGAGAAGGACGTGCGCGCCCGCCTCAGCCACGCCCTGGTGCACGGCATCGACCAGTACGTGGTCGAGGACACCGAGGAAGCGCGCCAGCTTTCGCCGCGCCCGCTCGACGTGATCGAAGGCCCTCTGATGGACGGCATGAACGTGGTCGGCGACCTGTTCGGCGCCGGCAAGATGTTCCTGCCGCAGGTGGTGAAGTCCGCCCGCGTGATGAAGAAGGCGGTGGCCTACCTGCTGCCCTTCATCGAGGAGGAAAAGCTGCGCACCGGCGACGTCGGCAAGAACAACGGCAAGATCGTCATGGCCACGGTCAAGGGCGACGTGCACGACATCGGCAAGAACATCGTGGGCGTGGTGCTCCGCTGCAACAACTTCGAGGTGATCGACCTCGGCGTGATGGTGCCCGCGCAGAAGATCCTCGACACCGCGATCGCCGAGAAGGCCGACATGATCGGCCTGTCCGGCCTGATCACGCCCTCGCTGGAGGAGATGAGCCATGTGGCCCGCGAGATGCAGCGGCAGGATTTCCGCATCCCGCTGCTGATCGGCGGCGCCACCACCTCGCGCGCGCACACCGCGCTGAAGATCGAGCCGCACTACAAGTCGCCCTGCGTCTGGGTGAAGGACGCCTCGCGCGCCGTGGGCGTGGCGCAGTCGCTGGTCAGCAAGGAGCTGGTCGACGACTTCATGGCCAAGGTGCGCGCCGACTACGCCGACGTGCGCGAACGCCACCGCAACCGCGGCCCCGGCAAGCAGCTGGTGCCGCTGGAGAAGGCCCGCGCGCAGCGCTTCGCTTGCGACTGGGCGAATTACGCGCCGCCGCAGCCGGCAAAGCCCGGCCTCACCGTGTTCGACGACTACGACCTCGCCGAACTGCGCCCGTACATCGACTGGACGCCGTTCTTCCAGGCCTGGGAGCTGGCCGGCCACTACCCGGCGATCCTCACCGACGAAGTCGTCGGCAAGCAGGCCAGCGAGCTGTTCGACGACGCGCAGCGGATGCTCGACCGCGTCATCGCCGAGAAGTGGCTCACCGCCCGCGCGGTGATCGGCTTCTGGCCCGCCGCCAGCATCGGCGACGACATCGAAATCGCCCTGCCCCCCTCTCACGCTGGCGGGAGAGGGGCCGGGGGGGAGGGCACGGCCGAAGCACAGACTCTCGAATCACCCGGACCTTCATCCGCCCTTCGGGCACCTTCTCCCGCAGGGAGAAGGGAAAGCACCGTCGTGCTGCACCACCTGCGCCAGCAGGCCGACAAGCCCGTCGAGCGTCCCGACTTCTGCCTCGCCGACTTCGTCGCGCCGAAGGAGCACGCCAAGCCCGACTGGATCGGCGGCTTCGCCGTCACCGCCGGCCTGGGCATCGAACCGCACCTGGAGCGCTTCCGCGCCGAGTACGACGACTACTCCTCGATCATCCTCAAGGCGCTGGCCGACCGCCTCGCCGAGGCTTTCGCCGAGCGCATGCACGAGCGCGTGCGCCGCGAGTTCTGGGGCTATGTCCCCGGCGAGGCGCTGGACAACGAAGCGCTGATCGCAGAGAAGTACCAGGGCATCCGTCCCGCCCCCGGCTATCCCGCCTGCCCCGACCACACCGAGAAGACCACGCTGTTCCGCCTGCTCGACGCCACCGGCAACGCCGGCATCGAGCTCACCGAAGGCTTCTCCATGTACCCCGCGGCCGCGGTGTCCGGCTGGTATTTCTCGCACCCGGACAGCCAGTACTTCGTGGTCGGCCGGCTCAGCCGCGAGCAGGTGGAGGACTACGCGAAGCGCAAGGGCTGGACGCGCGAGGAAGCCGAGCGCTGGCTGGCCTCCAACCTCGACTACGACCCGGAGTGACGCTGCCTCAGGTGGTGACGTCGCCGGTGATGTCGTTCTTGTGATGCCGCAGATGCACGATCAGGTTGTAGACCGACACGAACACCGGAAAGAAGTTGGACAGGATGCCCACCGAGTCGTTCTTGCCCACCACGAAGTACGCCAGCAACAGGGTGCTGCCGAACACCGACAGCCACCAGAACGCCAGCGGCATCACCACCCGCTTGTACTTGCGCGTG
Source organism: Rhodanobacter geophilus (assembly GCF_040812275.1). Classification (NCBI taxonomy): domain Bacteria; kingdom Pseudomonadati; phylum Pseudomonadota; class Gammaproteobacteria; order Lysobacterales; family Rhodanobacteraceae; genus Rhodanobacter; species Rhodanobacter geophilus. Next base: position 70,744 of record NZ_JBFOHL010000004.1, read on the forward strand.
TAGTACAGCTGCACGAACCAGCGGCTGGTGAACATCAGCGTGCCCGCGTAGCCGACCAGCTTCCACGGCGTGAGGTGAAACTGGGCCAGTGCTTGCGTGATGTGGGCGAGATCGTGGGGCATGGCGCGCGCCGCTTGTCGAAAGGGCAGGCATTCTAGCAAGCCCCGCCGCGCAGCCCTCGCGGGCGTGCCGCCCCGGTTGACCTCGGGGGCGCCACCCCGTATATTTGCGCGCTCCCGGCGGGCGGTTAGCTCAGCGGTAGAGCACTGCCTTCACACGGCAGGTGTCACAAGTTCGATCCTTGTACCGCCCACCACCGAATCGAAGACGAAGGGCCCGGCCATGCCGGGCCCTTCGTCTTTCCGCATCCCCGGCGATGATCCGCGTGCAACCCGCCTGATGTACCATCCGGGGCTCGGGCTCAGGGGGAAATCCGATGGCACACCACGATCTGGAGTCGTTGCTGGCACCGCTTGCCGACGAGGCCCCGAGCGGCCCCGATCTGGAATACGACCCGGATTTCCAGGCGCTGGACCGCGCGGCCACGCCGAAGGCCGAACGCTCGATCGGCGACAGCGTGAAGACCGCCGAGGAACCCGACTGGGACAAGGTTTCATCACTGGGCGAAAGCCTGTTCGGACGCACCAGGGACCTGCGCGTGGCCGTGCACCTGACCAGCGCCTGGACACGCATGCACGGCCTCGACGGCTGGTCCGATGGCCTGGCGCTGATCCGCGGCCTGCTGGAGAACCTCTGGGACACCGTGCACCCGCAACTGGATGCCGAGGACGACAACGATCCCACCGCCCGCGTCAACGCGGTGATGCCGCTCGTCGACATGCAAAGCGTGCTCGGCTACTTCCGCGGCACGCCGTTCGTGCAATCCCCGCGCCTGGGCCGGTTCTCGCTGCGCGACCTGCGCATCGCCAACGGCACGCTGAAAACCCCGGCGCCGGAAGACGATGCCGCGCTTCCGAGCATGACCGACATCGAAGCCTGCTGCCTGGACTGCCCCGAGGAACAATTGGCCGGCGCCGCCCGGGCCATCGCCGCGGCGATGGAGCATGCCCGGGCCATCGATGCGGTCTTCACCGACCGCGTGGGCACGGCGGGGCCGGATCTCAAGCCGCTGCTCGGCGAGATCAACGAACTCAAGAAATTCCTCGACGCCGAAGTGGCCAAGCGCATGCCGGCGGCCGAAGCGGATGCCCCGGCCGGCGAGGAAAACGCCGCACCCGGCAGTGCACCTGCGACCGCGGCCAGCGGCCGCATCGAAACGCCACAGGACGTCATCCGCCGGCTGGACGAGATCTGCGAGTACTACGTGCGGCGCGAACCGTCCAGCCCGATCCCGCATCTGCTGCGCCGTGCCCAGCGGCTGGTCGGCATGAATTTCGTCGACCTGATGAAGGAACTGGCGCCGGGCGGCCTGTCGGAGTTCCAGATCATTTCAGGCAGCAGCGACGAGGGATAAGACCGCCCTTGCCGCGGTCCAGTCCGCCGGCACGCCCGGCATGACCCGTGCCGGGGCATCCGGCACGCGCACGCGCCCCATCCTCGGACGGTTCAACAGGTGCCCGTCGCCGGCGCCTTCAATCGGTGCCGCGGCACATGTTCGCCGCGGCGCGCACGAACAGGGTGTGGATGCCCGGATTCCAGTTCAGCGACAAGCCACCGGGCAGGCCCGCCGTGATGCCGGCATCGGCCGGCTGCGTGATCGGACCGACCGCGGCCCGGTCGCCGCCGCCGAAGTGCGCGATCGCGCTGATCGTGTAGCTCTCGGGGTTCGCGCAGGCTGACACGTCGACCGGCTGCGAGGTCGCGCCCCCCTGCCGCGTGGCGACCGGCAGGCTACCATGCCCCAGGGTGAGCTGTCCCTGCCCGCGGCATGCCGCGACCAGCGTGTAGTCGATCGTGACTTGCAGCGACGGCGCCACCTGCAGTGCCGCCACGGCCTCGGGCTGTTTCGTGCAGCCCACCAGGAAAGCCTTGCGCTGCGGCACCACGTGCAGCACGTAGCCGCCCGGCTTCAGGCCTGCGGTGCTCGCCAGCCGGAGCGCGATGCGCTGCGGCGTGATGCCGGTGATGACGGGTTGCGCCTCGGCCGGCTTGCCCTGCGCATCGACGAGGCTCACCTGCGGGTTCGCGCACTGCGTGTCCAGCAGGTTCGCGCCGAGCACGGCGAAGGCCAGCGGCCGGTCGGCGGGATGGATCACGAACAGGGGCTGCTGCTCCGACGTCTCGACCGCATCGATCACCGGCGGCGATTTGCCGGCGGCCGGCGTCGCGGCGAGCTGTTCGATCGCCAGCGCCAGCGCCGCCGCCAGTGCCTTCGCGTCATCGCCGCGGCAGGCGGCCGACACCTTGAGGTAGGCCTGGGTGCGCTGGGCAGCGGCATTCGCGCGCATCGCGGCGGCCTTGCTTTTGTCGCCGAGGATCTCGATCGGCTGGGCCGTCGCGCTGCCAAGCTGCTGGCGCAAGGCATCGCCGATCTGCCCGAGCCGCCGGTCGGCTTCCGCCAGGGCCGGGTCCGGATGTTCCTTCGCGCGCGACGCCAACGCCTGCCGGGCTGCATCGAGCTGCGCCAGCACGTAGTCGCCGGTGGGGCGGGCCGCGTCCTGCGCCCGCGCGCCCCCTCCGCCCACCGCCAGCAGCAGGGCGAAGCCCGCGAGCGCCGGCAACAGGCACGGGCCCCGCCGCCTCCGCCGCGACTCAGTCATTGTCCGGGCAGTCCGCCGACGCGGGCTGGCCGGGCTGGCAGGCCTGCTGGTCGGGCGGCAGCAGGATGCCGGACGGCACGATGCCGAACGAGCGGTAGTTCGCGTTGATCACGCTGGGGTCGATGTACGCATCGCCGTGATTGCCGTTCTGCGCGCGACTGGTCAGGGCCGAGGTCGGCACGTTGACGCTGGGTGCGCCGACCACCGCCAGCAGGTTGCCCTGCGCGTCGACCGCATAGAAATACGCCGGCGGCACGCCCACCTGCGACACCACCTGGTCGCTCACGCCGGTGACGTAGATCGGCGCGCCGATGGTGCCGATGCGCCCGGTCGACGACCAGGTGCCGCTGCCGTCGTACAGCCAGTTGGTGCCCACCTGCAGCAGGTCGCCGTTGGTCACGCCCAGGTACACCGGTGCCGTGCCGGCATTCACGGTGAACGCGCTGCCGCCCACCGAAGCCAGCGTCAGTGTCTGCGCATCGGTGAAGCTGAAGCCGGCCGGCGAGGAGAACCCGCCCAGCGTGCCGACGTGGTTGCCCATGAACTGCGTGGCCGAACCCAGCGTGGTCGGGCCGGCCGCGCTGCCGGTCAGCGTGGCGGCCGTGACCGAACCGTTCGCGCCGCCATCGATGGCGCCCGCCGATTGCAGCGAGACGAGTTGGGCGGACAACGCGCCGTCGATCGCCACGCCACCGCTGGTCGTTTGCAGCGTGATGCCGCTGCCGCCGTTGACGGTACCGGCGACATGCAGCGCCTCGCCATTCAGCAGGGTGAACCCGTTCGCCGTGAAGTTGCCCAGCGTGGCGATCATGTTCGGCGGGTCCAGCGTGGTGCTGCCCGCCGAATGGCCGGTGAGGCTGCCGGCCGTGACCGTGCCGTTGCTGCCCTCGCCGATCGTGCCGCCCGAAACCAGCGTGGTCGTGCCGCTGCCGCTGCTCACGCCCGCGTTGATCGCGAGACTGCTGCCGCCGTTGAGGGTGACGGCGCTGCCGGCGACGTTGCCATTGATCGTCAACGCGCCCGTCGTGGTGGCAAGGCTGGTCGCGCCGGCGCCGCTGTTCACCGCGCCCGCCACCGTCAACGCCTGCGCGTTTGTCACGCTGATGCCGTTCGCGCTGAAACCGCCCAGGCTGCCGATCCGGTTCGCGCCATTCAGCGCGGCCGCGCCCGAGGCGTTGCCGATCAGCGTGCCTGCGGCGATGACGCCGCCGCTGCCTTCGCTGATCGCTCCACCCGAAGCCAGCGTGGTCGTGCCGCTGCCGCTGTTCACGCCGCCATTGATCGCGAGGCCGCCGTTGCTCGTGAGACCCACCGTGCCGCCGGCGATGCTGCCGTTCACGGTCAGCGCCCCCGACGTGGTGGCGAGGTTCGTCGCCCCGTTGCCGCCGTTCACCGCGCCGGTCACGGCCAGGGCCTGCTTGTTCGTCAGGCTGAAGCCGCTCGCCGTGAAATTGCCCAGGTTCGCGATTGCGTTGGCACTGCCCAAAACCGTCGCACCGCCGGAGCTGCCGGTCAGCGTGCCGGCCGTGACGACACCGCCGCTGCCTTCGTTGATGGCGCCGCCGGAATCGAGCGTGGTGCTGCCCGCGCCGCTGTCCACGTTGCCGTTGACGCCAAGGCCAGCCTGCCCGCCCAGCGTGACCGAACCGCCGGAGATGCTGCCGTACAGCGTCAGCGCACCCGCGGTTGTCGCGATGCTGGTGGCACCGCTGCCGCCGTTGATCGTGCCGGCCACGGTCAGCGCCTGCCCGTTCGTGAGGCCGAAGCCGTTCGCGCCGAAGCTGCCCAGCGTGCCGATCTGATTCGCGCCGTTCAGCGAGGTCGCGGCCATGGAGCTGCCGGTCAGCGTGCCGGCCGCGATGGCGCCGCTGCTGCCTTCGCCGATGGCTCCGGCCGAGGTCAGCGTGGTGGTGCCGCTGCCGCTGTTCACGCTGCCATTCACCGTCAGGTTGCCGGCCGTGGTGGCCAGCGTGACGCCTGCCGCACCGCCGTTCACCGCACCGGTCACCGTCAGCGCCTGCGCGTTCTTCAGGCTGAAGCCGTTCGCCGTGAAGTTGCCCAGGTTCGTGACCGCGTTGGCGCCGCCCAGCGTGGTCGCAGCGCTGGAACTGCCGGTCAGCATGCCCGCCGTGAGGAGACCGCCGCCGCCTTCGCTGATCGCGCCGCCGGAAATCAGCGTGGTGGTGCCGCCGCCGCTGTTGACCCCCGCATTGATCGCCAGCCCGCCGGCGCTGCCCAGCGTCACCGCACTCCCGCTCACCGCGCCACCCACGGTCAGCGCGCCCGTCGTGGTGCGGATGGTTGCCGCGCCAGCGCCGGCGCTCACCGCGCCGCCTATCGTCAGCGCCTGGGCATTCGTCAGGCTGAAGCCGTTCGCGCTGAATGCACCCAGCGTGCCGATCAGGTTGGCATTGCCCAGCGTCGTCGCGCCCGTCGAACCGCCGGTCAGCGTGCCGGCCGTGATCGTGCCGCCGGCGCCTTCGGTGATCGTGCCGCTGCCGGTCTGCGTCAGCGTCGTCGTGCCCGTGCCGCTGTTCACCGCCGCATTGATAGCCAGATTGCCGGCTGCCCCCAGGCTCACCGCGCTGCCGCTGATGCTGTTGCCCACGGTCAGCGCGCCGGCTGAAGCGAGCCTGATGACCCCGCCGCTCAACGCCGTGTCCACGCTCAGCACATTGCCGCTGCCGGTCGTGCCCAGGCTGATGTTGCCGGTGCCGCCCGTGGTCGCCAGCGGGCCTGCCACCGTCAGCGCCCGTGCATCGACCAAGGCGATGTCCTTGGCGCTGAAGCTGCCCAGTGTGCCGATCAGGTTCGCGCCACCCAGCGTGGCATCGCCCAGCGCACTGCCGCTCAAGGTGGTCGCCTTCACCACGCCGTTCGTGCCTTCGTCGATCGCACCCGCCGACGTCAGCGCCGTCGCGCCGCCGCTGTTGCCCAGCGTGCCGTTGATCGTCAGGCCATTCCCCGCGCCCGTCGTCGTCAGTGTCGTGCCGGCCGTACCGCCATCCACCGTGTCACCCGCAGTCACCGTCAGCGCCCGTGCATCCGTCAGGCTGAAGCCGTCTGCCGTGAAGTTGCCCAGGTTCGTGACCGCGTTGGCGCCACCCAGCGTCGTGCTGCCCGTCGAGCTGCCCGTCAACGTCGTCGCGTCGACCACGCCGGCGGCACCTTCATCGATGGCGCCGGCCGAGCCCAGCGTCGTCGCCGTGCCCTGGACCGTACCGTCGATGGTCAAACCACCCGCAGTCGTCGCCAGCGTCGTGCTGCCGCCGCCGTTGACCGTGTCGCCGGCGGCCACCGTCAATGCCTGCGCATTGGTCAGACTGAAACCGTTCGCCGTGAAGTTGCCCAGGTTCGTGACCGCGTTGGCGCCACCCAGCGTCGTGCTGCCCGTCGAGCTGCCCGTCAGCGTCGTCGCGTCGACCACGCCAGCGGCACCTTCATCGATGGCGCCGGCCGAGCCCAGCGTCGTCGCCGTGCCCTGGACCGTACCATCGATGGTCAAACCACCCGAGGTTGTCGTCAGCGTCGTGCTGCCGCCGCCGTTGACCGTGCCGCCGGCGGCCACCGTCAATGCCTGCGCATTGGTCAGACTGAAACCGTTCGCCGTGAAGTTGCCCAGGTTCGTGATCGCGTTGGCGCCACCCAGCGTCGTGCTGCCCGTCGAGCTGCCGGTCAGCGTGTCGGCCGCGAGCCTGCCGGAGGTCTGGTCGATCGAGCCGTTGCCGCTGTAGAGGCCGAGCGTGGACGTCGCCGTGACATTGCTGCCCAGGCTCAATCCGTTGGTGCCGGTGAGACGGACGTTGGCGCCGCTCATGTCGCTGGTGGTCGTCAGCGTGTCGCCGGAGGACAGGGTCAGATCGCTCGTACCGGTGTCGATGGCCGCGCCCGACAGGATGAGATTGCCGCCGGCGATCAGGCTCACCGCGCCGTTGGTGCCATCGGTCAGTGACGCGATCGCCAGATCGCCCGCGGCCGTGATCGCGATACCGGTGCCGCTGGCCGTGACCGTGCCGCCGAAAACGTTGTTGTTGGTCAGGCTGATCGACTGGCCCACTGCGCTGAAGATCGACGGCCCCGTTACCGTGAACACGCCGGTGCCCTGGGCGATGCCGCCCGTGGCGGTCGTCACCGAAAGGCCGCCGCTGCCGATATCCAGGGCATTCGCGCTGAAGGAGCCGCTGCTGGTGATCAGGCTGGCCAGCGCGCCATTGGTACCGCCGCCCACCGTGCCGGCGAACGATACAAGGCCGCCGGCGGCATTCACGGTCAGCGCTTCGGGGGTGGCGCCTGCGTTGTCCACCGTGCCGTCGAAGCTCACGCCGCCGTTGCCGGCCGTCAGCGTGCTGGCGCCGCCCAGCAGCACCGCGCTGCGGTAGATCTGCGCGCCACCGGTGCTCACGCCGCCATCCAGCGTGATGCCGCCGCCGGCGGTCAGGTCGAGGCTGCCACCCAGTACAAGCGGCGAAGTCACGGCGATGCCGGCCTGCGTGTAATCCAGCACGAGGTTGGTCGGTGCGACCGTGAGGGTCGGGAACAGCGCGGCGGCGTTGCCGTCGCCAAGGCTCAGGGTGCCAATGCTGCCGCCACCCGCGGCATTCACCGTGACCCCCTGGCCGCCGAAATCGTTCGGCATGGCGAGCGTGTTCAACAGGATGTCGTGCTGGGCGCCGGTTACCGTGAAGCTGGAAGGGCCGCCCACTCCGAGCGCGCCGGTTTCGGTGATGTCGCCTGCAGCCGTGGCAGTCAGCGCACCGCCGACCGTGCCCTGCCCCAGGTTCAGGCCGCCATTGAGGCTGGTCGCGGTCAGCGCCCCCGTGCTCAGCGCGCCCAGGGTCAACGCACTGCTGTTGGTGATCTGTGTGGTGCCGCCGGTAAGGCTTACCGCGCCGGTGAATGCATTGAATTGATCCAGGGTGATCGCGCCGCTGCCGGCATTCACACCGGTGGCATTCGTGACCGTCAGGACGCCACCCGTCTGGCCGATCGGCGCATTCGTGCTGCCCAGTTGCAGCGTGCTCGCCGTCACATCGCCGCCCAGCGTTATGCCGTCGCTGCCGGTCAGCGACACGGCACCACCGCCCAGCGCACCGCTCGTCGTCAACGCGCCGCCGTTGGACGCCAGCGTGAGTGCACCCGAGCCGGCGTTGATCGCGCTGCCCGGCAGGGTGAGCATGCCGGTGGCCGTCAGGCTCACGTCGCCGTTGCCGTTGTCGGTCACGCCGGCGATGTCGAGGCTGTTCTTGTCGAACACCGACACACCGCTGCCGGTCGCCGTCACCGCGCCGGTGAAATCGTTGCCGCCGTTGTCCAGCGCGAGTGCCCCGCTGGCGCTGAAGGTCGATGTGCCGGCGACGACGAAGGCTCCACCCTGCCCGATGCCGCCACCCGTCGTCGTCACCGACAGGCCGCCGCTGCCGATGTCCAGGTCATTCGCGCTGAACGTCCTGCTGCTGGTGGCCAGCCCCGACAGCACGCCGTTGCTTCCGCCACCCACCGTGCCGCCGAACGACACGAGGCCGTTGATGGCATTCACGGCCAGCGTTTCCTGCGTGGCACCAGCGTTGTCCACGGTGCTGCCGAAGCCCACTCCGGCATTGCTGGAGGTGAGTACGACGCTGTTGCCCAGCAACACCTTGCCGCTGTAGGTCTGTGCATTACTGGTGGTCACGTTGCCGTCCAGCGTGACCGCGCCGCTGCCGGCACTGCTCAAGGCCGTCAGCGCCGTCGTGCCGCCCACTGCGCCACCGAAGCTGGTCGCGCCACCCGTGCTCACCGTCAGTGCGTGCGCACCGTCCACCGTCGAGCCGAAACCGATCGCGCCATTGCCCGTACTCGTCAACGAGACGTTTGCGCCCAGCGTCACCGCGTCGTTGTAGGCCTGCGCGCCGCTGGTGGTGACGTTGCCGCCCAGCGTGGTGCTGCCGCCCGTGTCCGTGGTCAGGCTGGTCAACGCCGTCGTGCCGCCCACTGCACCGCCGAAGTCGGTCGCGCCACCGGTGTCCACCGTCAGCGCGTGGGCGCCGTTCACCGTCGAGCCGAAACCGATCGCGCCACTGCCCGTACTCGTCAACGAGACGTTTGTGCCCAGCGTCACCGCATCGTTGTAGGTCTGCGCACCGCTGGTGGTGACGTTGCCGCCCAGCGTGGTGCTGCCGCTCGCATCCGTGGTCAGGCTGGCCAACGCCGTCGTGCCGCCCACTGCACCGCCGAAGCTGGTCGCGCCGCCGGTGTTCACCGTCAGCGCGTGCGCGCCGTCCACCGTCGAGACGAAGCCGATCGCGCCGCTGCCCGTACTCGTCAGCAGGACGTTTGCGCCCAGCGTCACCGCGTCGTTGTAGGTCTGCGCGCCGCTGGTGGTGATGTTGCCGCCCAGCGTGGTGCTGCCGCCCGTGTCCGTGGTCAGGCTGGTCAACGCCGTCGTGCCGCCCACTGCACCGCCGAAGCTGGTCGCGCCCCCGGTGTTCAGCGTCAGCGCGTGCGCGCCGTCCACCGTCGAGACGAAGCCGATCGCACCACCGCCGGTGCTGGCCAGCGTCGTATCCGCGTCAAGCTGGACCCCCGTGCGATAGGTCTGGCTGCCGGCGATGCTGACGCCGCTGCCCGTGCTGAAGTCGAACACGCCCGGCCCCGTCGTGACGAGATCACCGCTGCCCGTGATCGTCTTGTTGACCACGAGGCTGCTGGCATTATCGATGCTGATGGTGCCGCCACCGACTCCCAGCGTCACCGCATGATCGAGGGCCGTGCCGCCGCCACCGACCTCCAGCGTGCCGCCGTCGATCGTCAACGTGCCGCCGTTGCCGAGCTCGCCCGAGGCGTTGATCGACAGCGTGCTGCCGTTGCCGACCGCGGTGCCGCCGGCATAGGTGTTGTAGCTGGCGATGCTGTAGTCGGTTTTCCGCAACTGCAAGATGCCGCCGCCGCCCACGCTCAGCGAGCCGCTGCCCGACAGCCGGCCATTCATTATCCCGGTGTCGCCGCTGCCGACATCGACGGTTGCGCCGCTGCCCGAGCTGCCGTTCAAGGTGAAGTTGTTCGCCAGCGTCAGGTTGTTCGCCGCGAAGCCCAGCGTGGAGCCCGCCGCCATGGTCACCGCACCGGTACCGAGCGCACTGCTGTTGCCCACGGCCAGCGTGCCCGCGTTGATCGTCGTGCCGCCCGTATAGGTGTTCGCGCCCGTCAGCGTCTCCGTGCCGCCCGACAACACCAGGCTGCCAGCGGTACCGCCACTGCCACCGCCATCCTTGATGGCACCGCTGAATGTATCCGTGGCGTTGCTCAGCGTCAGTGCCTGCCCCCCCAGGGACACCGTACCGCTGCCCGCCAGGCTGGTGATTGTCGTCCCGCCGCTCGTGCCCGAGATGTCGAACGTGCCGTTGTCGGTCAGGCTGCCGATCGTCATGGCGCCGGAGCCGGCGAGCGACAGGGTGCCGGCACTGCCGATAATGGTCGTTCCGGTCGCCACGGCGCTGTCCACGCCGTTCGCCGTCGCCGGGTTCAGCACCAGGCTGGCCGTCCCGCTGGCCGTCACCGCTGCGTCGATGTTGATGTTGTTGGCGGCGGTCAGGGTGAGCTTGTTGGCGCTCCAGCTCACCGCGTCGTTCACGTTGATATTGCCGGTACCGCTCGCGGAGCCCTCGCTGGACAGGATGGTGACATTGCCTGTCCCCAGCGCGTTGGTCAGCGTCGTGCCCGAGATGTCCCCCGATGGCGCGCCACCGGAGATGGTGCCGGTCTTGCCCGAAGCGATGGTGAAGTCCTGCGGATCGATCAACCAGTCACCGTTCTGCCCATGCGTCGCGAGCGTGTTCACGCGTGCGCTGTCGGCGATGCTTACCTGTTCCGCTGAAGTTTCGACGGAACCGCCGTCGCCCGCCTGCGCGCCGCCACGCGCGCTCAATTGGCCGGCGATGCTGGTGTGCTGGTTGCCCCATACCGCGATGGAACCGCCGTGGCCCGATTGCGTGGCATCGGCATCTAGCGTTGCACCTGCGTCGATACTGCTGCTGTCCGCCTGGAGCAGGCCTTCACCGCCTCGTGCCCCTCCACCCACACGGATGCTGCCGCCGCCATACGCGCCCGCGGCGTTCACGTTGCCGCCAACGTCCACATCCTGATCGGACAACAACTGTACGCTGCCGCCGTGCACGCCGCTGGCGTCGATGCTGCCGCTGCTGGCGGTGTTGCCGCCCGCGCCGACCAGGCGCACCACGCCGCCGTCGGTGCTGATGCCGTGGGCGTCGATCACGCCCGTGTTGTTGACCAGGTTGGTGAACAGGTTCTTCGCGGCCGAGGCCTGCAGCACCACGGTGCCGCTGTCGGCCTGCAGGGTGCCCTTGTTGGCCACGGCGGCTTCGTCGGCATTCAACCGTTGCTGCAGGGCGCCGGTGACCTGCACGCTGATCAGGCCGTCGCCGTCGAAATCCAGCACGGCCTTGTCGGCGCCGTCGAGGCTGATGTGGCCGTAGTTCGCCACGATCAGGCCGTCGTTCTCCACCTGCCCGCCGACCAGGCTCACCGAGCCGCCGCTGGCGGCCTGGATGGTGCCGTGGTTGACGATGCCGGCGCTGCCGCCATGGGCGTCGAGGTTGAAATGGCTGGAGAGGAAGTCGCTGGGCGTGAGATCCAGCGTGCTCGCCACCAGGCCGCCCACGTTCAGCTGCGCAGTGCTGCCGAAGATGATGCCGTGGGTGTTGATCAGGAACACCTGGCCGTTGGAGTTGATGTGGCCGAAGATCTGGCTGGGGTTCTGGTCGAGGATGCGGTTGAGCGCCACCGCCCTGAACGAGGGCTGCCTGAACAGCACCGAGGCGTCCCTGCCCAGGTTGAAGCTCTGCCAGTTCAGCGCCAGCAGGGCGGAGTTCTGGCTGACCACGGTGTTGAGCCCGTTCTGGGCGATCGAGCCCGAGCCGCCGACCACCACGCCGCCGGTCGGCGTGCTGCCGGGCGCCACGCCACCGGACGCGGCCAGCGCGCCGCCGCAGAACGACAGCGAGCCGAGCGCAAGCGACAGGCTGAGCACCAGCCGTCGCCGGTGCAGCCGTTCCAGCGACGGCCGCGATCCAGCATCAATCCGTGCATCGGAAGCCCGAAGAGTGTTGCCCGTGATCTTGTTCATGATGGTGGTCCGTCAGAACGTGAGGCCGAAGCGTCCATACACGTGGTAGCCGTGGTCGTCGGAAGCCTTCTGGCTACCCAGCGGCACGGCACCGTCGAGGTGGAATTCGAGGTGGTGCCAGAACGGCAGGCGGAAGATGAAGCCCGCGCCGGCGCCGCTGTAGGTCACGGGGGTGAGGCCGGTGGCGCGCTCCCTGGCCACCGGGAAGCCGCGCGCGTAGTCGAGGAAGGTCTCCACTTCCAGCAGTTCGCGCCAGGGCCGGCCGCGGAACGGCGACGCCTTGTTGCTGAAGCCCGGCGCGTCGACGTGGTACTCCAGCGAGGTGTAGTAGCCGCGGGCGCTGAGCGCGTCGGCGATCGGGTAGGCCCGCACGCTGTCCGGGCCGCCGATCGCGAACTGTTCCAGCGGCGCCAGCACGTCGTCGCTGTATTGCCCGTTGAACTTGAAGTACAGCCGCTGGGTGCGGGTGAGGAATTGCAGGCGGGTGTACGAGATCCGCTCGGACAGGAAGCTGCTGGAGTGATCGGGGCTGACCAGGTCGGGTTGCCTCGAATCGTCGCTGATCGACTTGCGCACGCTCACCTGCACCAGGTCCACGCCGTGGAAGCGCTTGTCGGTGTGCTCCATGCCGAAGCCCAGTTCAGCCAGGTCGAAGCGCTCGTCGGACAACGGGAAGCCGAACCCGCCCAGGTTCAGCTTCGACTCCTCGCGGATGAGATGCAGCGAGCCGAGCAGCTTCAGGTCCTCGTCGTTGAGGAACTTCCAGTCGGCGCCACCGAAGTAGGAGGAACTGGGGCCTTTCACGTTGAGATTGGCGAACTGGCCGGAGTTGATCTGCAATTCGCTGCGGGTGGCGCCCAGCACCGCACTGAGGCCGGGCACCACCACCGTCGGCGCGCGGTAGACCAGTGACCCGTAGACGTTCTGGCTGGGATCCAGCGCGTAGTTGACGTTGGCGGCAAGGCTGTCGCCGATGCCCAGCGGGCTGTTCCAGGTGATGCCCGCCTCCGCGCGATAGCGTCCGGTGAGATCGGTGCCGTAGTTGTTCGCACCCAGCGTGATGGTGTACGGCCGCGGCGCCTCGCGCGCGACCATGATCAGGTCGGTGGCGCCGGTCTGTTCGCCGGGCTGGAAGGTGGAGGTCACCGACACGCCCGGCAGGTCGCGGTCGTACAGCAGCGCCGTGTCCACGTCGCTCTTCTGCAGCGCCTTGCCGCGCAGCTTCTCGGACGGCGCCGCGATCACGCCGGGGTAGTAGCGTTTGGTGCCCTTGACGACGATGCGGCCGATCTTGCCTTCCAGCACCTGGATGCGCACGACGTGGTCGTCGCCCACCGTCTGCGCCGGCAGGAAGGCGGTGGCCACGATGAAGCCGGCCTTGCGGTAGCGCTGGGTGATCGCGTCGGCCACGCCCTGCATCTGGTCGAAGCCGAGTTGCGCCGGCTGCCCGTTGCCACCACCGAGCTTGTGGAATTGCGCGTCGGCCAATGCCTGGATGGCGGCCGGGGTGATGCCGGCATCCTTGTGCTCGCCCACGCCGTCCACGTGGAAGCCCTGCACGGCGATCTGCTGCGTCTGCGCGCTGCCGACATCGCGGTCCTTGAGCGGCGGCACCACCCGGTCGGCCGGGGCGGCGGGTTGCTGCGGGGCCACCGGCGGCGCCTGCGCAGGGGGAGCGGCCGCCGCGACGGCCGTCTGGCCGCCCCCTGTGGCGGCGGTGTGCACCGTATAGGCCACCACCTGCCCGGGCAGGTAGGCGTGCGCGTCCGGGTAACCGGCCTTGTGCAGGGCCAGGGTGATCCGGTCGGCCAGGGCCTGCAGCTGCACCGCGGTCAGCGCGGCGGGACTGCCGTCTGCCGCCAGCGTCTGCCGGTATTCGCGATCGATGATGGCCTGCACGGCGGATTGCCCGCCCGCTCCCGTCGTGGCCGGCACGCCGCTGACCAGGATCTGCGGCGGACTCCCTCCGGCTGCCTGCGCCCATACCTCCCCGGTCCCCAGGACCAGCGCCAACGCTGCTGCCAGACAGACCCTGCGCACGGCATTCCCCTTATCGTTATCGATGACGCACACGCACGGGCGCCAGTGGCACCCGCGCCATCCCGCGGTGCGGTCATGACGGATCGACGAAACGTGCCGGAAACCTGCCAGGTCCGGGACCACGATCATCGAAACCAGACTGCCCTTGTTACCCAATGCGCAAAGCGACGGGTTTCCCGGTCACGCCGGGCGGAGCGGTCGCGCAAACCGCGAAGCGTTCGTCAGTTTCCGCGCAACAGCCAGTAGAGCAGCAGCGCGCACAGCACCAGGCCGAGCGCGAAGGCCAGCAGCTGTTTCCAGGCCACGGCGTGCCGGGCGACGCAGGGAGCCGACAGGGGTTCCGCCGGCCCGGGTTGCGCGTATGCACCGCGGCCGCCCTGCTGGGTGATCCGGGTGCGCAAGGTGTTGCGCGCCGTGATGCCGTGGCTGTCGCACAGCGAGCCGAGCAGCTGGCGGCGCCGCAGGCGGTATTCCTCGCGGTTGATCCGCCCGCTGTAGTGGGCCTCGTCGAGGACGCGCAGCCCCTGGTTGACCCGTCGCTCCCGTTCGCTCATTTCAGCTCCCGCAGCAGCCGGAACCCGACATCCTTCTGCGCGCCGCCATTGTCGCTCCGATGGCTGTCCACCGAGCAATCGGACCAGTAGCTGTTGTAGCTGCCGCCACGCACGATCACGCCGCCACCGCTGCTCACCCACTCCCAGACATTGCCGGTCAGGTTCACCAGGCCCCAGGGGTTGGGTTCGCGGCCCAGCGCGGAAATCGGCCCGCCGCTGCTGTCGTCGCTGGACGAGGGCGGAATGCAGTTGCTGTCCGGCGACTGCTTCCAGCCGCCGCCCGCATGCGCCGCGTGCATCCATTCGGCGTCGCTGGGCAGGCGGTAGGTGTAGCCGCTGGCGCTGCTCAGCCACTGCGCATAGGCCCTGGCCTGGGCCAGGCTGATGTTGCTGACCGGCAACTGGCTGGCGTCCCGGTCGCCCGCGGGCGCGCCCTCGCAGGCGTGGGTGGCGCGGCAGTAGCGGTTGAACTCGCCCACGGTGATCTCGGTGCGGGACATCGCGAAGGGCTTGCCTCCGTCCAGGCCGGGAATCACCACCAGGGCCGGCCCGCGCGCGTTGGCGCCCAAGGTGTCCACGCAGGCGCGACCCTTGCCGACCAGCTCGGGACGCGCGCAGGGGTCGTTGCCCGCGGTGGCGGCGGCCGTGGCCGGTGCTGCAGTCGCCGCCGTCGGCTTGGCGGCGACACCCGGAGCGGGCTTGGCCGCCGGTGCCTCGCCCGCTGCGTGGCCGGGTGCAGCGGCGACCGGCGCGGAGGGCGCCGTCGGCCCGTGCGTGACGGGCGCGGGCGCCGCCGATGCGGCCGTGGCGCTCGGCTTCAGGCTGTCCAGCCAGGCGGCCAGGCTGCCTTGCGGCAGGTGGCCGTGCTGCTTCAGGTCGGACTCCATCTCGTCCAGCCCTTGCGCATCGGCCTTGCGGGCGGTGGCGAGCTGGCTGCGCAGGCGCTGGTAGTCGGTCTCGGCCAGCGGCTGGCCGTTGGCCTTCGACAGCGCGGCGACGAGCCCGTAGCGCAGCTGTGCGTTGCGCAGATCGCTGCGGTTGCCCAGCGCCTTCAGGCCCTGCGCCAGCACGTTCGACGCGGCCAGGTACTTGCCGTGCTGGAACTGCTCGTCGGCCTGCCCCAGGTAGGCCGACGCCACCAGCTGCGGGCCTTCCTTGGCGAGGAAGGGATTGTCCGGCTGCAGGCTGCGGATGCGGGCCAGCGATTCCAGCGCCTTGGCGCTGTCGTCGGCCGCGGCCGCACGCCGCACCGACTCGATGCGCGAGTCCACCTCGGCGGTGGCAGCCTCCTGGTCGAGCTGGGCCTGCGCCTGGCCCTGCAACGCGGTCAGCTTGTCGCGCTGGGCGAGCAGCGGTGCCGACTGCGGCGCGTACTGCAGGCCCAGGTTCACCAGCGCGAGGTCCTGCGGCAGGTGCATCGTATCGGTCTGCTGCCCCGCAGTGGCGGCGATGGCGGCGCCCAGCGCCGCCACCAGGCGGCGCGTTTCCGGCGACTGGTCGCTGTGCAGCACGGCCATCGCGCTGGCCACCGACTGCTGCCAGCCGGCGTTCGCCGACGGACTCGCCACCAATGCGGCCAGCGCGCTGCGTGCCTGCGCGATGCTCTGTACCGGCGTGCCCGGCGCGGGCGCGGTCGGTGCGGGGACCGCCAGTGCCGCCAGTTGCGCCGCACGCTGCTTCAGCCGCGCCGAATCCGGGAACAGCCGCATGGCGAGCGCGAGCCGCTGGCGCGCCTCGTCCGCGCGGTCGGCGCTCAGCGACTGGCCGATCGCGATGTCGTACTTCAGCTCCAGCTCGGCGTTGTGCAGCAGCGCGCTGTGCGGATCGATCGCGCGGATGCGCTCCAGCGTGGCCACCGCGTTGTCGGGCTGGTTCTCGAAGATCGTGCCGGCGGTGATGCGCTGCGACAGCTCGGTGTCCAGCGTGTTGAGCAGGTCGTTCTTCTGCTGGGTCACCGCGGTGCGCCGGGTGTCCAGCGTGGGCGAGTACAGCTTCAGCTGGTCGCGCAGCTGGAACACGTGCTGGGCGCCGGCGAAGTCGTAGCGGCCCTTGGCCGGGTTCCAGTAGGCGTCGATGCGTGCGAGCAGGAAGTTCTGGATCGTCTCGCCCTGGTCCAGCACCAGCCGCTTGCGGTCGTCCTCGCCGAGGCCGTCCAGCGCCTGCATCGCCTCGTTCTCGTTCGCGTAGCGATGCGGGTTGCCGGTCGCGAAGCGCGCGATCACCTGGGACACATGGTGCTGGTGCAGGTAGCTGAGCGTGCCCCAGGTGCCGGCCCCGATCACCACGGCCGCCACCGCGCCATAGCCGAGCTTGGGCAGCAGCCGCTCGCGCAGGCCGATCTCGCGCAGGCCGTCGATCAGCGCGCCCGCCGTCTGCAGCCGCTGCTCGGCATGGAACGCGACGCTGTCGCACAGCGCCTTGTACTGGCGCCGCGTCAGGCCGGGCACCGGTGGCGGCTTGCGGCCCTCCTTCATCGCCACTTCGGCGCTCTGCTTGTCGAACGGGTGCTTGCCGGTGAGCAGCTCGAACGTCACGCAGCCCAGCGCGTAGATGTCGTCGGACGGCGACGGCTCCTTGCCCTGGATCATCTCCAGGCTGGCATAGGCCGGCGTCAGCGCACCCAGCGTGCCGGCGTCGAACACCGTCTCCTCGCCGGTGGCCTCGCTGAGGTGCTTGCCCGCGCGCGCGATGCCGAAGTCGAACACCTTCGGCACGCCGTCGCGCGTCACCATCACGTTGCCGGGCTTGAAGTCGGAGTGCACGATGCCTGCCGCGTGGGCGCGCTTCAACGCCCAGCCCATGCCCTCGATCAGCGGCCGCGCCTCGGCCAGCGGCATGCCGTGGTAGGCGCGCTCGCGGATCAGCGTGCGCAGGTCGGTGCCGTCGATGTATTCCATCGTCATGAAGACGATGGTGCGGTCCTTGTCGAAGTCGTAGACGCGCACGATGTTGTCGTGCGCCAGCAGCTGCGCGCGGCGCGATTCGCGCTGCAGCGCGATCAGCGAATCGGGATGGCGGCGGAACTCGTCGTTCAGCACCTTCACCGCCACGTAGGGGTCGCGGTCGCGCGCTTCCACCTTGCGTTCGTCGCGGGCGAGATAGACCACGCCCATGCCGCCGCGGCCGATCTCGCGTTCGAGCAGGAAGCGGCCTTTCAGCAACATGCCGACGGTGGCGTAGTCGCCGCCCTCGGCGGCGGCCATCTTTTCCCAGCTGGAGCGGTTGAAGCTGCTGCTGGAGCCGGTGCCCTGGGTGCCGGTGACGGCGGTGGCCTGCGGCGCGTCGGCCGCGGGCGGCCGCGAGGGGGGCGCGACCATGGTGGCATCCGCATCGCCCGCGGGCGCCGGCGGGCGCGAGGCGGGCTGCACCATGGTCATCTCGGCGTCCGGCGGCGGCGCGGCAGCGCGATCCGACACCCGCACCTTCGTCACGTCCTCGTCCACGACCGCGGGTGGTGGCGCGGGTGGCGGCGCCGGTGCCGATGCGGACGGCTGCAGGCTGCGCAGCTTCGCGGCAAGCGCGCGGGCCAGCGTCGGTTCGAGCCGGCCGGCGGCCGCCATCGCCTCGAGCAGCGTCTGCTCCTCGCGGCAGGTTTCGTCCGGCAGCGCGCCGCGTGCGGCCAGCGCTTCGAACAGCCCCGGCAGCGTGAGCCGCTTGGCCTGGTAGGCCGCAATCAGTTCGGCGATAGGTGTCATGGGTGGGCTTTGCTCAATCTTCGAGACGCACGATGACGGCGGAAATGTTGTCGCGCGCGGCGCGCTGCAGCGACAGTTCGAACAGGCGGGAGACCAGGGCCTGTGGCTCCGGCAGGTTGCGGGACTCGGCGTCGAGCTCCTCGTCGCCCAGCTCCTTGTTGATGCCGTCGGAACAGAGCAGGAACTGCGTGCCGGGCCGGTTGCTCGCCACCACCCAGTCCATGAACAGGCGTTCCTCGGCGCCGACGGCGCGGCTGAGCACGCCGGCGCCTGCCTGCGCCGTCGCCGTGGCGCCGCCGAACTGGGTGACGTCGTCCTTGGTGCCATGCACGTGGTCGCGGGTGATCTGGCGCAGGCGGCCGTCCTCGTTGCAGTAGGCGCGGCTGTCGCCCACCCAGCCGCACAGCATGAAATCCTTGTCGTGCACCAGCAGCACCACGGTCGAGCCGATGATGTCGCTGCCGCGCTCCAGCGCGGTGGCGATCAGGTCGGCGTTGATCTGCTGCAGGCTGTCCTCGATCGCCTCGATGAAGTCGAACACGCTGCCCTTGCGCGGCAGCGCACCCAGCCGCTCGACGATCATCTGGCTGGCGTAGTCGCCGGCGGCATGCCCGCCCAGGCCGTCGGCGACGACCCACAGGCCGACGTCGTCGCGCAGCAGGATCGAGTCCTCGTTGTGCCGGCGCACCTTGCCGGTCTCGGTACGACCGGCGGACTGGTAATGCAGGGTCATGGCTGCACCTCGATCACGGCCAACGGCCAGCCGGCCGCGTTGGAACCCAGTCCCGCGGCGGCGGCGATGTGCGCGCACGCGGCATGCGGCGACGGCAGCGCCAGCGCCTCGGCCAGCAGCGGCGACGGCAGTTCCGCCAGCTTGCGGGTGGCCAGCAGCAACAGGCGGTCGCCGGTGTCGATCTCGCAGACGATCTCGTCGCAGATCGGCTGCGTGGGCGCACCGAGTCCCGGCGCCACCGGCGAGGTGCGGCTGAACAACAGATCATCCAGGTCGCCGCCGAGCCCGGCGCCAGCGGCCGGCCGCTCGCCGCCGGCGAACACGGGATGCAGCTGGCCCGCGCGCCAGTGCCAGGCGCTCGCGGTGCCGATGCGCAGCAGGTCGGCCCAGCGCCCGGTGACGCGCACGGCGATCACCGCGCCATCCTCGTGCACCGGCTCGGCATGGTCCTCGGCCAGCTGGCCCAGGCGCGTGTGCAGCACCAGCAGGCGCGTGCGCAGGGCCTGCATGCCGGCGACGAAGTCGCTGGGCACGAAGCGGCCGATCAGCTCGCTGACCGCTGCCGCCGCCTGCCGGCGCGGGTCGGGCGCGCCGTCGTCGGCCACCACCATGGTCAGCGCGCAATCGTAGCGATGCAGCACGCGCGCGCCGCCCACGTCGGCCGCACGCACCGTGGTCTCCGCCGCACTGGGCTCGACCGCGTCCAGATGCGGCGCCAGGTCGGCGAACAGCTCGGACAGGTCGTCGGGCAGAAGGACCGGCGCCGGCGGCGACCCCGGCGATGCCATCTGCGCCGCCGGCGGCTGGGGCGCGCGTGGCGCGGCGAATGCGCCCGGCGTCTGCCAGGGCATGTCGGCATGCGCCGCATCGAGCATGCCGGCATGCGCGGCAGGCTCGGGCAGGCCGCGGGTGACCAGCACGCTGGCCGGCATCCGTGCCGCGCCCGTCGTCCACCACAGCGCGTACCCCGGCAAGGCCTGCAGCCGCGCCCACAGCGCGGACAGGAAGGCGGTGTCGACCGCCGGAGGCAATGGCAGGCGCCAATGGCCCGCGCTGCGCCAGTCGACCTGCGGCAGGGCTTCGCCCGCCGGATCAGGCGGGCTCAGCGGGGCCGGCAGCGCGGCGATGCGCGCCTCGAACACATCGACACCCTCGCCGCTCGCCTGCGCCTTGCGGTGCGCGCGCTCGGCGGCGGCGAACCAGGCGTCGTTGCACAGGGCCGCATCGATGGCGGCGGCATCCGTCAGCGGCGCGGCGATCACCATCGGAAAGCAGCGCCCCACCCGGTCCGTGGCCGGCCCCGTCACGCCGGCCCAGGCCGCATCGCCGCAAATGCCCGGCGCCAGCACGAAGCGCCACACCGCGCCGTCGCGCCATGCCTGCGCCCAGCCATCGCCCAGCCGCGCGCGACTGGCACTTACCGCCTGCTCGAAATGGCGGTCCCACACATCCACGAAGGACGCCGGCAGGCGCCGCTGCACGAAATCCCCGGTTCCGGGAAGCTTGCCGAAAAATCCTGCCCCTGTCGGATTCGGCATGCGGTCACCCCCCGCACCGGAAACGTTGCACTTCGGTGTTGAGGAACGGGTTCTTCAGGTTGCTCGCCTGGATCGTCAGCCTCGCCACCTTGCCGCCGAAGTTGAAGGTGGCGAGGAAACCCAGGTCCGATTGCTTCCGCAGTTGCGCCGCCTGCAACGCACGGAAGAACGCCCAGTCGCCCTGGTAGTCGAAGGTGCTGAGCAGGGTGCCCGCGCCGTCCCAGGCGGAGATCGTGACGTGGCCCGGCTGCGGTCCCGGCCACTTCATCGCCATGCTGGTGGCGCCGCCGGGCTGGTAGACGTATTTCTGGCCGTCGACGTCGAACTCCAGCTTGCCGATGCCGGGATCGAGCAGCGGCGCCTGCACGGTGAAATCCACCTCGGGCAGGTTGCCGTTGCGGAAATACATCTGGCGGATGTCGTCGGCCATCTGCGCCTGCGCCAGCACGCCCGGCGGACCGGCCACCGCGCCGGGACCGCTCTTCCACTGCCAGTTGCGGCCGCTGGTGTCGACCAGCTTGGACAGGGTCTGCTTGTTGAAGCTGTCGAAGCTGCCACCGTTGCCGAACAGCTCGCCGAAGTTCTGCAGCGGGATGTCGGTGCGGCTGTCCGGCGCGAACGGATAGCGGCCGCGCACGAAGCTGGCGCAGTCCTTGCCCACCGCCTGCTGGAACTGGTCGCCCAGCGCGCCCTTGGTGCCGCTGGCCACCAGCGCCTGGCTCTTGCCGGTGAGCGAGGCCACCCAGCCGGACACCGGCGCCGGCAGCTGCGATGCCTGCTGCTGCGCCAGCAGCAGCTGCGGGTTGGGCTGGCCGGCGGCGTTGCTGAAGTCGGTCATGGTCAGCAGCGTCTTGCCCAGCTGGTCCAGCGCCTGCAGGGTCTGGTCGATCGGCGCGGCACCCGGTGCGCCGGCGCTCAGCTGGTCCAGCGTGGCGAAGTGCGCGCTGATCGCCGCGCCCGGCGGCTGCGCCGCGGCCGCGGCGGCACCGCCGCCCGCCGCGGCCAGCGCACGGGCCAGCGCATTCTGGGTGAGCTTCTGCTTCGCCTTCTTCTCCGCCGCCTGCTGTGCGCCGGCCAGCGCCTTGTCCCCGGCGTCCTGCGGCGGCGCCTTCATCATGTCGCTGGTGTTGTCGCGCACCACGTTGAGCAGGGCCTTCAGCGGCGAGCTGGGGCCGGCGAGCTTGGCGGCGATCGCACTGGCGTCCTGGATGCTGGTGACCGGCTGCAGTTGCAGGTCGGCGAGCAGGTCGTCCCAGGCCTTGATGTAGTCCTGCTCGTACAGCGCCTGCACCTGCTGCGCGAGGCGGGCCTTCTGCAGGCTGTCGATCGGCGTGGCGCCGAACACCCAGTCGTCCTTGGCGAACTGGTCGACCGCCTGCGCGATGCCCTTGCTCGCCTCGTACTGGAACATCGGCTGGGTATACAGCGCCGGCACGGGCTCGGACAGCGCCGCGCCGCTCTTGCGGCGGAACACGTTGCCGAGCAGGCCCAGCGCCTTGTCCAGCTGCAGCGGCGGATAGTCCGTGCTGCCGGCGCCGAGCTTGAGGTTGCCGTAGATCAGGGTGGGCAGGTCGGCGGTGCGCAAGGTGCTGCGCGCCTGCTCCACCAGGGTCTTGTCCAGGCTCAGTGCGCGCAGCCGGCCCGGCTCGGCCACCAGCGCGTGGAAGTGCTTCGCCAGCGCCTGCTGCAGCACCGTGTCGCCGGGAAACACCTTGCGCCACTCGATGTCGGTGAGCGCGGCCAGCTCGTCGGCGTCCTGGTGCTGCGGCTCGCCCAGCATCAGGTAGCCCTTGAGGTAGTAGTACAGCGCCTGCGGATCGCCGGCGTTGCCGGTGAGCCCGGTGCGGAACTGGGCAGCCACGCCCGGCAGCAGCAGGCCGTTCAGTTCGCGCAGGTAGGCATCGTGCACTTCCCCGCCCACCGCGCTGCCCTGGTACAGGCCAAAGCGCATCGGGAGCGGCATATGGCCCTGGTACTTGTTCGCTGCGTCCTGCACCGCGGACAGGCCTTCCAGCCGTGCGAGCACGCGGGCGAAGTATTCCTTCTGGGTGGTCGCGGCGTCGATGTCGCTCTTGGCCGGATAGCCCTGCAGCGCGGCCTGCACCTCGGCGAGGTAGCCGCGGTTGCGGCCGTAGCTGGTGCCGAAGCCGGCGAGCAGCAGCACGGTCAGCAACAACACGCCCGCGTAGGAGGCGATCTGCAGCAGCACCTTCTGCCGCTCCAGCGCGGGGTTGGTGCCGGCGAAGCCCGACTCGCCGAACAGCACTTCCTTGAGCAGCCGCTCGACGAAGAAGGTGCGCCGCTGCGCGCCGGGCACGTGCAGCTGCGCCGCGTCCACGCCGAAGGTGCGCGCCACCGCGCCCATCATGCGGTCGATCGGCGTGCCTTCCTGGGTGCCTGAGGTGAGGTAGACGCCGCGCAACAGCGGCTGCGCGGCGTAGGCGTGGCCGCTGAACGCGCCCTCCACGAAACGCCGCGCGATCTCGCGCAAGGCAGCCAGCTGCTGCGGGAACGACAGGATCGCCGCGCGCCGGTTGCGGTCGCGCTCCGCATGCAGGCGGTCGAGGATGCGCGTATCGAGCTGGCGCAGCAGCAAATCGAACTCTTCGCCGAAGCGTTTGGCGGCGCTGCCGTCCATGGTCGCTTCCAGCGGGAACGAGAAGCCCCACACCTGGCTGCGCAGTTCCGGGCTGAGATCGTCGAAGAATTCGCCGAAGCCGGCGACCAGGTCGCACTTGGTGAAGGTGAGATAGACCGGCACGCCGATGCGCAGGTGCGTGGCCAGTTCGTCCAGCCGGCGCCGGATCGCCTGGATGTGCTCCGCGAGGCCCGTCTCGTCCAGCGTCAGCAGGTCGGACATGCTCATCGCGATCACCACGCCGTTGATCGGCCGGCGCTTGCGGTACTTGCGCAGCAGCTTCAGGAACTCCGCCCACGCCGAGGCATCGGCATCGCGGTCGGAGTCCTGCATGGTGTAGCGGCCGGCGGTGTCGAGGAACACCGCCTCGTCGGTGAACCACCAGTCGCAGTTGCGGGTGCCGCCGACGCCGCGCAGCGCCTCCTTGCCGAAGCGCTCGGACAGCGGGAAGTTGAGCCCGGAATTCTGCAGCAGCGTGCTCTTGCCCGAGCCCGGCGGCCCGATCACCACGTACCACGGCAGCGCGTACAGGTTGCCGCCGCGGCGGGTCTTGCGCAGCGTGTCCACCGCTTCCTGGAAACGCGCCTGCAACTGGCTGCGCTCGGCCGCGCTGCGCTGGTCGCCATCGCCGGGCTGGGCGCCCTGCCCGGCCAGTTCGCCGGACATCTGCCGCGCCTTGCCGCGCGCGCGCCATGCGCGGATCTGCAGGATCGCCAGCCACGCCACCACGATCAGCACGATCAGCAGCAGGCGCGCCGCCACGCCGGCCAGCGGTTGCGACGCGCCGATGCCCAGGTACGGGCCGCCCAGCCAGATCAGCACCGCCAGCAGCACGATGCCGACGAGGGCGATGAACCAGCCGCTTTTCAACAAGCTCAGGAACTTGGCCACTGGTTCAACCCTCGGGGATGTACATCAGTTCCACGCGCCGGTTGCGCGCACGATTGGCCGGCAGGTTCGGGGGCAGCGCGATCGGCTGCGAGTCGCCGGCGCCGCTGGCTTCGAGCCGGCCGGGATTGTCCAGGCCCTCGCCGAGCACCTGCTGCACCGCGTGCGCACGCGCCGCGGAGAGCGCGAAGTTGTCCTTGAACTTCAGCGAGCGGATCGGCTGGTCGTCGGTGTGCCCCACCACGATCACCCGGCCCGGCACCTGGTTCAGCGCCGCGGTGATCTTGTGCAGCAGCGGCAGCTCGGCCGCGCTCACGTCCACGCCGCCGGAGGCGAACATCCCGGTGGCGGACAGCCGCACCAGCTCGCGGCCGTTGCCCTGCTCGACGATGGCGAGCCTGCCGGCCTGCTCCTCGGGCGCCAGCAACTGCTTGAGCGTGGGGTGCGCCGGCGGCGGATTGGTCTTGTCCAGCTGGGCCATCGCCGGCGGCGTGGGGCTTTCCAGGCCGATCTGCGCCAGCTGCGCGCTGACCGGCGCGGACAGCGTGTTCAGCCGCGTGTGGAAATACAGGAACGCGCCCAGCAGCACGCAGGCCGCCGCGGCCACGATCACCCACAGCGGCACGTAGCGGATCAGCGGATTGCGCTTGTCCTGGATGCCGCGCCAGTGCGGCGCCAGCTCCTGCGCGGCGGGCGCGCGTTGCGCGCGGATGCGCCGGTACAGGTCTTCCTGGATGTCGGCCAGCCTGGCGCGGCCGCCCGCCTCGATCAGGTAGCGCCCGCCGAAACCCAGCGCGAGGCAGATGTACATCAGCTCGATCAGGTCGATGTGGCGCGAGAAGTCCGCGCACAGCCGCTCCAGGATCTGGAAGAACTTCGCGCCGCCGTAGGACTCGCCGTGGAAGGTCACCAGCAGGGTCTGCTGCGCCCAGCCGCTCTGCTCGCCCCAGGGCGCGTTGAGCACCGCCTCGTCGAGCATGGTGCACAGCACGTAGCGCGCGGCCAGCGCGGTCTGCTGCGCAATGCCCGCCTGCTGCGCATGGCCCTCGAACTTGCGTACCTGGGCCACCACCTGGTCGCGCAGATGGGTCGCGTCCGGCGGCGTGGCGCTGTGGCGCAGCTGCACCGCCAGCAACAACAGCGGGCTGGCCGCCTGCACCAGCGGATTCATGCCGCCGCCGAGGAAGGCGCTGATCTCGGCCGGCATGGCCGCCGCGGCGCGCGGCGCAGGTGCCGGTGCGGCCGGTGGCGGTGGCGCGACCGGCGCGGGCGCCGGCACTGGCGCAGGCGTGGCGCCGCGCGGACGCACCACGGTGGCGTCGCGCATCGGATCGTCGTCGTAGGGGCCCTTGGGAGTATTCATCGCTGCTTACCCTCCCCTGATCGCCCACAGCTGCAGATCCAGCCCGGCGAAACCGCTGCCGAAGTGGAACGCGATGCCGCCGGACGTCTTCAGCTCGCGCCACATCGCCGCGTGGCGGTCGAACTCGAAATACAGGTAGCCGGCGTTGTACGGGATCTGCCGCGGCGCCACCGGCATCGGCGACACCGGGATGCCCGGCAGTTGCAGGTTGACCAGGTCGCGGATCTTCTCCACCGGGCCGATCTTCGACTGCGCGGGCAACTGCCGCCGCAGCTCCTCGGACTTCACGTCGGCCTTCGCCGCCAGCACGAAGGCGGCGTTGTCCAGCAGGGTGAGGTCGGGCACCACCGCCACCCACACGCCGAACTTGCGCTCCTGCAGCGGGATCGGCGTGGCGTTCTGTTCCATCACCGCGCTGAGGCTGGCGCGCAGCGCGGCGATCACCGGCTCGAAACTCTCGCGCAGCGCCTCGTGGCGGTACGGCGGCAGCGCGGGCGGCCGCTTGCCCGGCGCGGTGAACGTGGCCAGCTCGCCGGCCAGCATCACCAGCGTGCGGTACAGCTCTTCGGGATGCAGCAGCGGTGCCTCGGCCAGGTGCGCCACCAGCGGCTGGCAGCGGTTCACCACCTGCAGCAGCAGGAAGTCGGCGATCTCCGCCGCGCCGCCGCGGTCGGTCAGCGCAACGCGGCTGGCCAGCGCCTCGCCTCGCTGGTGCAGCAGGCCCAGCAGCTCGGTGAGGAAGGTCACCAGCCGCGACACGCCCTGGCAGGAGAGGCCGGTGGGCATGAACGCGTCGTCCAGCATCACCCGGCGGTCGGTGCGGCATTCCACGATGCGCGCCAGCGGCATGCGGGTGAGCCCTTCCATCGGCTGCGACTGCGGCAGCAGCCGGCTGCTCATGCCGCCCACTTCCAGCGGCGTCGCGCCGTCGGTGCTGCCGGAAGCGTCGCGCACCTCGGCCTCGCGCACGCGGAAGCGGAACAGTTTTTCCGCCGGCGCCTCGGGCCGGCCGCTGTCGGGCTGGGTGGGCGAGCGCAGCGGCAGGGTGAGGTACACGGTCTGGTCGCGCCAGTTCGCGTCCACCTCCAGCGGCGGCGGCAGCGGATCGTCGCCGGGCATCGCGAACGGCGTGCCGTCGGGGAACACGCCCCGCGCGCGCTTGATGCCCAGCTTGCCGATCGCCAGCAGGTCGGCCTCCAGTTCCAGCTCGTGGAAGCCCCAGGCGTAGGGGCGCAGGCTGCCGGCGCGCAGCTCGACGAAGCGCTCCAGGTAGC
This sequence comes from Rhodanobacter geophilus, assembly GCF_040812275.1. Taxonomy (NCBI): domain Bacteria; kingdom Pseudomonadati; phylum Pseudomonadota; class Gammaproteobacteria; order Lysobacterales; family Rhodanobacteraceae; genus Rhodanobacter; species Rhodanobacter geophilus. The sequence continues at coordinate 97,308 of NZ_JBFOHL010000004.1, forward strand.
GCTCCTGCTGCTGCATGTGCTGGGGCCTGAGGAACAGCCCTTCGCTCCAGATCACCTTGTTGTTCTGCGTCATGCCTCGCACCCGCTCGTGGTTGTTTTCATGCGCCCTTGTTCGACGGGCGCGACGCCTGCCCTGACCGCCGCGCCGACTTCAGCCGCGCCAGTTGTTCCTCGTAGGCGCGTGCGAATTCGTCGCCGAACAGCCGGCGGAAGCATTCGTCCGGGTTGCCCATCAGCTCCTCGAAATGCTCGCGGTAGCGATCCCAGTAACGGCCCTTGCCGCCGAAGGCCGCGCGCTTCGCGCCACCGTCGGCCTCGTGCTCGAAACGGTCGGGATTGAAATGCACCAGCAGCGACTCGAACGCCGCGCGCACGCCGGCCAGCATCGCCATCTGGTGGCAGCGGATGTCCTCGAAGGCGTCCTGGAAGGCGGCGCTGCCGGACAGGAAGGCCGGCCCGGTGGGCGCCAGGATGCGCTGCACCGCCTCGTCCGCGGTGGGCGCGAACTTCAGCGGGTTGTTCTCCGAGCGCTGGATGATGGTCACCGGCAGGCGGAAGGTGTTCTTGATCTCGGCGCGCGCGCGCAGCACGTCCATCACGCCGTCGGCCACGATCAGCAGGATCTGCTCCAGCTCCGCCGGCAGGGCGCCCGGCGCCGATGCGGCGGGCCGCGGCGCGGCCACCAGCGGCGCGGCGGGTGCGGCCGGCGCCACCTCGGGCGCGAAATCGCCCATGGTCAGGTCCCAGTTCTCCGGCAGCATCTGCGCCTGGCGCTGCACGTCGGTGACCGGCGGACGGAAATGGTCGGCGGTACCCGCGGTGTGGTTCCAGCTGGGGATCGGCTCCGCTTGCGGCGATGCGGGTTCGGGCGTCGGCGTCGCATAGGGCGCGTCGAGGAAACTCAGCGGATCGAGGTCGCCGCCGGCCGACGCGGCATCGGGGATCAGGCTGGCACCCGCGGCGGCCGCCGGCGGCCTGGCGGGCGACAGCAGGTCGGACAGGCCGAAATCCAGCGGGTCGCCTGCGGGCAGGGACGCGGGCGCCACGACCGGTGCAGGTGCGACGGCTGGCGGCGCCTCCGCTGCCTGGCCCGCTGCCTGCACCTGCACCGACATTTCGAACGTGTCGATCTGCAGGCGATCGCCGTCCTTCAGCGCGGCGGGCTCGCCCTTGGCCAACGGCGCGCCGTTGAGCAGCATGCCGTTGGTGCTGCGATCCTCGATGAAATAGATGCCGTTGAGGCAACGCACCATCGCATGGATGCGCGACACGCCCGGGGCGCTGAGCACCCAGTCGCAATCCTCCGAACGGCCGATGCTGCCGCCGACACCCTGGAAGGTTTTCTGGCTGCGGCTGCCGAATTGCGCGGCCTGCCGGCCGAGCACCGCAAGCGTCAGTGTCTGCATCGCCACGCTCAGGCTCCCTTGCTGCCCGCGCCGGCCGCTTCGCCGGTGCCGAGCAGGGTCAAGGCGCGGGCGACGAACTCGGCGCGGCGCGCCGCGAAGCGTTCGGCCACCAGCGCCGCCATCAGGTTGGCCGCCGCCACCGTGGCGCAGGCGGTGAGGTGTTCCGGCGGCGGCACCGGCGTCTCCTGCGCGGCCGGCGCCAGGCTGCCGCCCGACCAGCCGGCCGCCGCGGCCATCCATGCGCCCAGCGACTTGTAGCCGCCGGAGTTGGCGAACTCGTAGGCGGCGCGGCGGTTGCTCTCGGTGGGCTCGCGCACCCACTTCTCCGCCAGCGAGGCGCCGGCCTTGTCCTCCAGTTCCAGCGGCTGGTCGCGCGCGCACTGGCACAGCCAGGCCACCGCGTAGCGCTTGGGCAGCAGGCGCGCCAGCAGCTTCAGCGCGTCCTGCGCCTCGCCGGCATCCAGCAGCGACTGCACCGCCGCCTGCGGCGTCATCTCCGGCCGCAGCTGCGCGCTGGCCGCGGGCGACAAGCCCATCTGCATCGACGCTTGAATGATCGCGGACATGGGCCTGCCTCCTCAGCCGATCATGGTGATGCCGCCGCCCAGCTTGGCCATGCCGTCGCCGGTGAGCTGCAGCATCGCCCCCTTCACCGTGGTCATCGCGCCGCCCTCCACGTCCATCATCGCGTCCGAGTGCACCTTCACGCTGGCGCCGGAGCCGATGTCCACCGAAGCCTGGCCCGCCATCTTCACCGTGGCGTCGCCGGTGATCTTGATGTTGACGCCCTTGATCTCGACGTCACCCGAGCTCTTCAGCGTGATGCTGGCGGCGCCGCAGACCAGGTCGATCTCGGTCCCCGCGCTGAGCTTGAACTTCTGGCCGATCGTGGTGGTGCCGTTGGCGGTGACGTCGAGCTTGTCGTCGTTCTGCACGGTGACCTTGCGGTCGTGCTTGATCGTCTCGGTCTGGTCGTTGTCGACGGTGAGCGTCTGGTTGTTCTTCACTTCTACCGTCTCGTCGTGGTCGATCGTCACCACGTGGTCGTTCTCCACCTCCTCGTGCATGTCCTTCTGCGCGTGGATGATGAAGTCCTCGCTGCCCTGCTTGTCCTCGAAGCGCAGCTCGTTGAAGTCGTCGGTGCCGCCGAGCAGGCTGCGGCTCTTGATGCCGCTCTGGGTCTTGTTGTCGGGCAGGCCGTAGGGCACCGTGTTCGTGGCGTTGTAGACGCTGCCGATGATCAGCGGCCGGTCCGGGTCGCCTTCGAGGAAGCTCACCACCACCTCCTGGCCCACGCGCGGGATGCTCACCGCGCCCCAGCCCTTGCCGGCCCACGGCGAGGCCACGCGCACCGGGCAGGAGCACTTCGCGTTCGGCTTGTCCGGCATGTTCCAGTGGAAATTCACCTGCACCCGGCCGTATTGGTCGACGGCGATGTCCTCGTCGGTGTCGCTGCCGGTGACGATGGCGGTCTGCAGGCCGACCACCTTGGGCTTCACCGTCCGGATTTCCTTGCGGAACGGAATGCTGCTGGGCAGCGCGCGGAACTGGCACTGGAACTCGAGGACGTCGCCGCTGCCCGAGGCGTGGCCGCCGCCGCGCAGGTAGCTCTGGGTGGCGGTCAGCAGGTATTCCTGGTTGAGCTCCTTGCGCGGGTAGCCACCCAGGGTGAACAGGTTGCCGGCCTCCGCGCCGCAGGCGTCGGTGGAGCCGCGGTAGCCGGAGCGCGCGGCGGTCAGGGCCTCGGCACGCACGCCTGCGTAGTGCTGGCCCACGCCCGCGTCGGCATGCGCGCCCGGAAAATCGAAGGCGCTGTAGGTCGTCGCCGGCTGGTTGCCGCTGCTGGTCTGCGTGGAGAGCAGCGAGGCCTTGGGCGTGAGCGGGTTGTAGTCGGTCAGCTTGAAGGTGGCGCCGTCCACGCCGCGCGTCGCCCCGAACGTGGCGATGCCCGCCCCCTTGCCCAGCGCACCGCCGGCGCCGGGCGCGAACGGCACCTTCTTGAATGCGTCGACGGCGGCGTGCGCGCCCACGCCGTCGGCCAGCACCATGGTGTGCTTGCTGGCGTCGTGGGTGAAGTAGTAGTAGATGCCTTCCTGTTCCATCAGGCGATGGATGAAGGCCAGGCCGTCCTCGCGGTACTGCACGCAGTAGTCGCGCTGCGCGTAGTTGCCGGTGAGGCTGTTCTTCACGTCGGTGTAGCCGGATTCCTCCAGCAGCTTCTGGATGATGTCGGGGACGCTCATCTCGGTGAAGATGCGGCAGTCGACGATCTGTTCCAGCAGCCACGGCTTGGGCACCAGGGTGACGGCGTACTGCGCGTAGACCAGGGTGTCGACGGTGGCGACGCCGGTCTGCGAGGCCTCGCAGACCATGCCGTTGAAATGGCGCACGAAGCCGTCCTGCAAGGTCAGCGTCACGGTCATCGACGAGCCCAGCAGCGAGGTCAGGTCGATGTTCGCGTCCTCGCTCTCGAACTGCAGCTCGAACCGGAAGAGCTCGCCCAGTTCCTCGTCCGCGCTCATGCCGACGAACAGCAGGTTGTCGCACTTGCTGGAAGTGATCTTGACGGGATCGCTCATGCGACGACGCTCCTGGAACATGGCGGGAGCCGGTCATGCCAGCGCGGTTTCCGCAAGGCACTGCTCCCGGTGCGCCGCGCCCGGGCAACCTGCATCGCCAAAGATGCAGGCCAACGGAAGCGGCCCCGGGACAAGGGGTGGACATGCGGGCTGGCAAGGCGAGCGACGGGCGGCATAGGAACTCCTCCCCCTGTAATGCGCAATCGAACGGCATTTCGGGTCACACAACGGAAAAATCGCCTCGGCGGCGATCCAACCGGTTGACCGGCAGGTCTTTTCGTGCGTCCCGGGCGAGGCGTTTCTGCGCGCGGGGCTGCATGCTCCCGCGATCAGGCCGTGCCTATCGGCCGTCCTTCGTCATGCCTGTCGGGCGGCATAGCCGGTCCAGCGGCACCGGACGGCCGCCGATCGTGAGGCGGCCGTCTCCGAGGCGTGTCGGCCCGTTGAAGGTGCGGCTGCGCCACAGCACGCGGCAATTCCTGGCGTCCACCGCGTAGAGCCGGTTGTTGCTGCCCGAGTAGGTCGGCACGTACAGGATCCCGTCGCCGAGCAGCACCGGAGCCTCGATGACGGCCACCTCGTCGCTGACGGTGCAGGCGGGCGCGGTGCCCGTCGTGATCCGCAAGGGCCCCTGCCACGCGGTCGGGTGCTGCGCATCGTCGGCGGTGCCGAACGCCACCGACACGTCGCCCAGCTTGCCGACGCTGCCGGCGATGCCCATGGGCACCAGGTGGCAGGCTCCGGCGACGGCGGGAGCCAACGCCAGGGCAAGGGTCAGCACTCCATGGGCCATGCGCATCAATGCACCTCCGGCACGGGTTTCGCGTAATAGTCGACCTTGGGCAGGTCGCGATGATTCCACGACCAGTTGATCCCCGTCTTCTCCCGCCCCACGCCACCCAGCCGTCCCCAGTAGCCCAGGGGATAGCGGCTGCCCGGCGGCGTGGGCACGATCACCACCACATGGCCATGCCCGGCCGCCTTGAGACCTGCCACCACGAAGAAACCGCGGTTGGCGTAGCCGGTCGCCAGCGCGGGATCGTGCCCCAGGGCGACCCAGCCACTGGCCTTGGCGCCCATCGCGTCGACCATCGCATTGGCGTTGCCCGACAGGACGATGCCGAGATCGCCGGCCACGGCATGGACGAAGCCGCTGCAGTCGCTTTTCCAGCGGGGCCATTCCTGCCGCGATGCCGTCTCGACGGCCGACTCGGCGGGCTTGCTGACGCCGGCACTCACCCTGCCGCCGCCTTCGCGCCATCGGCGCAACGCGCCAGCACCACCCAGCTGCGCACCGGCTGGCCGAACTCCTTGCGCAGGCTGTCCTCGGCGATGCGGATGTCGCCGAACCCGGCGCGCTCCAGCGCTTGCATCGCATGGGTGCGCGAATGGCGGTAGCGGCCACTGGCCGCAAGCGTCACGCGGTCCTCGTCGCCCGCTTCCGCCTCCAGCGAGAAGGCCAGCCAGCCGCCCGGCCGCAACGCCGCATGCGCCGCGGCCAGCACCGGACCCAGCTCGCCGAAATACACCAAGGTGTCGGCCGAGAGCACCACGTCCCAGGCGGCGGGCTGCTTCTGCAAATAGGCGGTGAGTTCCGCCACGTCCAGCGCGTCGTAGCCGCCGCGCTGGCGCGCCTTCTCCACCATGCCGCCGGAAAGATCCACGCCCACCAGCCGGCGTGCATGCGGGCGCAGCAACGGCGCGCACAGGCCGGTGCCGCAACCGGCGTCCAGCACGTCGAGCGCGGCGGCAGGCGCCGGCAGCACCGTGCCCAGCGCGTCCGCCAGCACCTGCGGCGCGCGGTAGTCGAGGTTCTGCAGCAGCTGTTCGTCGAAGCTGTCGGCGAAGCGGTCGAAGATGTCGCGCACATAGGCGTCGCCCGCGCGCTGCGGCGCCTCGGCGCCACCGCAGGCGGCCAGCATGTGGCGCGGGATCGGGTTGTCCGGCTCGCGCGCCAGCCAGTCGCGGTACACCTGCACGGCCTCCCCGGTGCGGCCCAGCACGTACAGCGACACGCTCAGCGCCTCCAGCGCCTGCACGAAGCGCGGCTCCAGCGCATAGGCCTCGCGGAAACACCCCACCGACTGCTCAATGTGTTCGAGGTTCTGCGCGTGGTTGCGCAGGAACAAACCCAGCAGATAGTGGCCCTGCGCGTAACGCGGCGCCTGCCGCAACAGCTTTTCGTAGGCCTCGAACGCTTCCTGCGGGCGTTCCTGCGCCTCCAGCACCACGGCGAGGTTGCTCAAGGCGTTGTGATGCTGCGGGCTGCAGTCCAAAGCCTTGCGGTAACAGGCCTCCGCCTCGCGCAGACGGCCGCATTCCTTGTGGATGTTGCCGAGGTTGTTGTGCGCGTCCGGGTGCCTCGGCGTGACCTGCAGCGCGGTGCGGATCAGCTCCACGCCCTCGTCGCTGCGTCCGCACTGGTGGCACAGCACGCCGAGGTAATGCAACGCGTCGGGCTGCGCCACGCGCAGATCCAGCACCTCGCGATAAAACCGCCCGGCGGTGTCGAGATCCTCGGCCTGGTGCGCCTGCATCGCCTGCTGCAGCACGGGGCGCCAGGCCGGCGTGGCCGCGCGCGCGGCCGCTGGGCGGACGAAGACCTGCGCAGGATTCCTCTTCATGCGCCCGCTCACGCGATCAGCACGGTGAAGCAGCCCAGCACGATCGTGCCGCCGTGGGCGCAGGAATCGCCGAGCCGCGCGGCGGGCTGCCCGCCGATCAGCACCGTGGGCGAGCCCATCACGATGCTGTCCGGCGGCCCCACGCACACCGCCATGTCGCCCAGCCGCGCCGCCGGCAGGCCGCCGATCAGCACCGTGGGCGCGCCGGGCGACACGATGGGCCCGCCCACGTGCGGGATGGGCGGAACCCCGGGCGTGACCATGGGGCAGACGTGCATGTCGGTGAGGCGGGCGGCGGGTTGCATGGGACGCTCCCTGGCTCGATGCGGTTCAAAGAAAGTTGCTGAGCATGCCGCCCACGCTCAACGTGGAACGCAGCGGCCTGTGGATCGGCACGCCGCTGATGACGAAGGGCGAGCCCTGCACCAGGTCTGCCGCACGATCCTGTACCGGGTGGATATGTTTCCTGATCAGCACCTCTATGTCTTCCATCCAGCCGGCCTGGCCGAACTCGTCGAACAGCATGGCCACCAGATCCGAGGTATCCGAGCACACCAGCATGTAGGCGCCCAGCAACGGGCAGGTCTTGAACGCCTGCAGATCCAGCAGCTCGGGGTTCTTCAGCACCTTGTTGACCATCACGGTCTCGCGGAACTCGATGGCAAACTTGGCGATGACGCGTGCCGCGTTCGCCGCCGCCTTGGCCGCCCCCACCGCTGGCGCCAGCACCGCGCCCGCCCCCTTCGCCGCATGCAGGGCGGTGTTCGCGGCAAACGCCGCCGAAGTGATCGAAGCCTTCGCGACCTGGTTCGCCGTTTCCCGGGCCAGCAAGGTCTGCACCGCGGCGAACGCCGCCGCCGGGTCGCCGCTGGCGATGGCGAAGCCGTGCGTGGATGTTTCGTACTGCTTGTAACCCTTGTAGATGGCCATCCCCCATTGCGAGAGCATCTTGCCGCCATCCGCCACCAGGCTGATGATCGGCAGCATGCTGGCCACGTGGTCGATCGCCTGGATGATTCCGGCCGTCCCGGTCTCGGCGACCGCCTGCGCCGCGAAATCCTTCAGCGTCGCGATCTGCGTGCCGAACATGTCGTTGACAGCCTGCCTCACCTCCGGCTGCAACGCCGCCTTGACCGCGCCGGTACCCGTTGCCTTGGCGCCCTGCACGGCCTCGGTGAGGTCCCGGTGGGCCATCTGCAGCTGCGCAAAGCTGTCCACCACGCGCAACACCACGCGCTTGCCTTCGAACAGGGTCTGCAGCTTCCGGCGCCGCGAGTCGTCCCAGAACTTCAGCGCCGCCACTTCGTCCGGCGGCAGCTTGAGGTCGACGTAGACAGCCTTGCTGAGGTTGGTGAACGGGAAGTTCGGCGCCTTGTTGCGCTCGCTCATCTTCCAGCCGTCGCCCTTCGCGCGTTTCCACGCGGCCAGCGCCTGCCGCACCACCTTGACCTTGTCCGGCGTCTTTGCCAGATCATGCGCCTTGATCGCCTCGTCCAGCTTCTTCAACTCGGAACTGCGCGGCTTCATGCGCAGCTCGGTCTGGCTCATCCAGACAGCATGGCTAGGTATCGTGGACATGGAAATGCTCGAGCTCCCGGAAAAGAGATTTTCATTCGATTACGCAAACCGACCCAGGCAGCATCCCCGGAAAGCAGGCGTGGCCCTGTTTCACGGATGATGCTGTCGGCGGCCCCACGCACACTGCCATGTCGCTCACGCGCGTTGCCGGCCAGCCGCCGATCAACCCGCTGGGCGCGCCAGCCGCACCGAGCGGACCACCCACATGCGGCACCGGGCCGCGGGGCACCGGTCGAGCAGGCAGGCATGCCGGCAAGACGGGCCGCTGGCTGCATGGTGCATGGGGACTCCTCACTCTTCCCAATGCGCAATCGCCGGGCAATTCGTGTCATGCATCGCTTTGCCGCTTGACCATCTGACACCTCCCGGGGAATGTTCCTGCTCAAAGGCGCCCGTCAAGCCCGGGCCAGTTCACACTCAGACTCCGACCGCTTTCAACCTACGGAGGAGGCATACCCGGCCCTAGCGGCGATCTTGCAGCAAATGAGACGCTGTCAAGACATGTCCAGTCGATTGTGGCTCGATCGGTAGCACTCGTTCTATATTCGCAAATGTAGTAAGCCCAGTTGTCGGCGTTTTTCCACGCCTTATCCGGATCGGACGTTGCCAACGCCTGACATTTGGTAAGGCCATACTGATCGACCGTACCTATCTTTTCGTCGGTGGTACCACAGATGATATGGGTGAATTCGTGAATAATCGAACAAATAATTTCTCCGTCGCTGAATCGACGCCAGCAAAATCCGCGATCCAAAAGAACAGTTACTGATGCAGAACTGCTATTGAATTTGGTCGGATCAATAGCAGCTATGCCATCTCCATAAGTGCAGGCGAACTTTACTGTTGCCAAGGTGTTCTGAAGATAATTATTTAGGTCATTAAGTTTGACACCAATGGCGGCCCACTTCCTGGTGTTGGACTCGGCTCCAAACCAGGTGATGCGATGAACACTATCCGTGCCGAAGCCGGCCGCCGCCGCTTGAACCATCTCTTTCGCAGCCTTGACGAACTTCCTCAATTCCCCTGGATCGGCACACCAAAGAAAAACGTTTGCGCTACTTTTGGCCACGGCCTGCCGATTGTCACCAAATTCCACTACGTAGATAACCGGCACAGCGGTCGTATCCGACGCCAGTCCACGCTTTGTGACTAAAGATTCACCCGGCACGGCAACGAGCGTCGCCGGCGGCGAAATGGTTCGCACGCGTAAAGAACGGATGGCATCACCTTTCTTGGCACATCCGCTACAGAGGCCAAGATAATTATTCTGTGAAAACGAACTTTTGTTGCAATATCCACATGTATATCTGACAGCAGCCATTCGAATCACTCCTCACAGAAACTAGATTCAGAAACGGGCCAGGTTCACCGCTTATGATCCAACACCTCACCCATGCCAACGGGATCAGGTTTAGTTACTTCTATCCAGCCAGGAAGCACCCAAGAATAAGTGAACCCGACCCCGTTTCCGACCCCGTTTCCTCTTGATGCGGCTGTCCTGGTAGTTTCGGTATGAGACGGTCACAACCATGTCCTCCAAAACCTTCTTGTTCGGCGCAGGGGCAAAGCGATGAGAGCCCATGTCGTTGCGATCAATTCGCCACAATCCCGAAAGCTCAGGCAAAGGCGTACGTAAACTCCCCGCTACCTGCCCCAACCTTTACCCCCGTCACCGCAGCACCCGCGATCATGCGGTTGAGGAACTCGCGCGAAACATCGGGCAGCATGGTGTTGGTCAGGATCGCGTCGATCATCCGCCCGCCCGATTCGCTCTCCGTGCAACGCGACACGACCAGCTTCACCACCTCGTCGTCGTAGTCGAAGGGAATCCTGTAGCGCGCCTCGATGCGTTTCTTGATGCGGCCCAGCTGCAGCTTCACGATCTCGCCCAGCATCGTTTCGCTCAGCGGGTAATACGGAATCGTCACCAGGCGTCCCAGCAACGCAGGCGGAAACACCTTGAGCAGAGGGTCGCGCAGTGCCTTGGCGATGCCCTCGGGTTCCGGCATCAGCTCCGGGTCCTTGCACAGGCCGGCGATCAGGTCGGTGCCTGCATTGGTGGTGAGCAGGATCAGGCAATTCTTGAAATTGATGGAGCGGCCCTCACCGTCTTCCATCACGCCCTTGTCGAACACCTGGAAGAAGATCTCGTGCACGTCGGGGTGGGCCTTCTCCACCTCGTCCAGCAGCACCACGGAGTACGGCTTGCGGCGCACGGCTTCGGTGAGCACGCCGCCTTCGCCGTAGCCCACGTAGCCGGGGGGCGCGCCCTTGAGCGTGGAGACGGTGTGCGCCTCCTGGAACTCGCTCATGTTGATGGTGATGAGGTTCTGCTCGCCGCCGTACAGCGCCTCGGCCAGCGCCAGCGCGGTCTCGGTCTTGCCCACGCCGGAGGTGCCGGCGAGCATGAACACGCCGATCGGCTTGTTGGGGTTGTCGAGGCCGGCTCGGCTGGTCTGGATGCGCTTGGCGATCATCTCCATCGCGTGGTCCTGGCCGATCACGCGCTTGCCCATGATCGAGGCCAGGTTCATCACGGTTTCGAGTTCGCTGCGCACCATGCGGCCGACCGGGATGCCGGTCCAGTCGGCCACCACCGAGCCGACCGCGGTGTAGTCCACGGTGGGCAGGATCAGCGGATGCTCACCCTGCAGTTCGGCCAGTTGCGCCTGCAGGCCCTTGAGCTGCTCCAGCGTGGTGGCGCGTTCGGAGTCGCTGAGGCCTGCGGGCACTTCGGGGGAGGCTTCGGCCTCGGCATTGGCGGCCGCTTCCAGCTTGCTGCCGGTGCCTTCCACCGGCGCCACGTCGCCGCGCAGCCTGGCGCGCAGGGCCAGGATCTGCACGACCAGGGCCTTCTCGGCCTGCCAGTCGGCTTCGAGCTTTTCCAGCCGCGCCTGCTGCGTGGCGAGCCGCTCGTTGGCGTTGGCCTCGCGCTCGGCCACTTCCACGCCCACGCTCTTTTCGCGGGCGATGATCGCCAGCTCGGTTTCCAGCGCCTCGATGCGCTTGCGGGTGTCGTCCACCTCGGGCGGCACGGCGTGCTGGCTGATCGCCACGCGGGCGCAGGCGGTGTCGAGCAGGCTCACTGCCTTGTCGGGCAGCTGGCGCGCGGGGATGTAGCGGTGCGACAGCTTCACCGCCGCCTCCAGCGCCTCGTCGAGGATCTGCACGCGGTGGTGCTTTTCCATCACGCTGGCCACGCCGCGCATCATCAGGATGCCCTTCTCCTCGCTGGGCTCTTCCACCAATACGGTCTGGAAGCGGCGGGTGAGCGCGGGGTCCTTCTCGATGTGCTTCTTGTATTCGGCCCAGGTGGTGGCGCCTACGGTGCGCAGGTTGCCGCGCGCCAGCGCAGGCTTCAGCAGGTTGGCGGCATCGCCGGTGCCGGCCGCGCCGCCCGCGCCGACCAGGGTATGCGCCTCGTCGATGAACAGGATGATGGGCTTCGGCGAGGACTGCACTTCCTCGATCACCTGGCGCAGGCGGTTCTCGAACTCGCCCTTCATGCTGGCGCCGGCCTGCAGCAGGCCCACGTCGAGTGTGCGCAGCTCCACGTCCTTGAGCTGCGGCGGCACGTCGCCGCGCGCGATGCGCAGCGCGAAGCCCTCGACCACCGCGGTCTTGCCCACGCCGGCCTCGCCCACCAGCATCGGGTTGTTCTGGCGGCGGCGCATCAGGATGTCCACCACCTGGCGGATTTCCTCGTCGCGGCCCACGATGGGGTCGATCTTGCCGTTGCGGGCCTGCTCGGTGAGGTCCACGGTGAACTGGCGCAGCGCCTCCTGCTTGCCCATCTGCGCCGGACCCATCGCGCCGCTGGCCTCGCCCGGCGCGGCGCCGCCGCCCAGCTTGAAGCCGTCGCTGGCGCTCTGGCCGTCCTCGGGCGAACCGGCCACCACCTCGGCGAACTTGTCGACCAGGGTTTCCGGCTTGATCTTCTCGAACTCCTTCGAGACACCGAGCAGCGTGTTGCGCAGGTGGCGCAGACGCAGCACGCCCACCATCAGGTAGCCGGTGCGCACCTGCGCCTCGCCGAACATCAGGGTGGCGAACACCCAGCCACGCTCGACGGCTTCCTCCACGTCGCTGGAGAGGTCAGAGATGCTGGTGGAGCCGCGCGGCAGCCGGTCCAGCGCATCGGTGACGTCGCGCGCCAGGTTCGACGGGTTGAGGTTGAACTGCTTGACGATGCGATGCAGGTCCGAGTCCTGCAGCTGCAGGATCTGGTGGATCCAGTGCACCAGCTCCACGTACGGGTTGCCGCGCAACTTGCAGAACACGGTGGCGCTCTCGATGCCCCGGTACGCCAGCTTGTTGAGCTTGCCGAACAACGCGCTGCGACTGATCTCTGCCATGGATCTACCCCTGAAGTGGTTCCGCTGCCGGCGTCTGCGCGGCATCGATGGAATGGAATTCGGAAAGCGATGATGTGATTTCGTCATTCCGGCGAAAGCCGGAATCCAGTGTCTTCGGTGATATCCAGTCGCCGGATTCCGGCTTTCGCCGGAATGACGCATGCATGTGGGTCGCGGTATTCATGTGGATCACGCCCTAGCCCACCGGCCGCAGAATCACGTGGTCCGCATCGGCGTCCCGGCGCGGCTCGCCGATCCAGGTGGAAAGCCCCATGCGCCCCGACTGGCCCAGCTTCATGGTCGGTACCTCGGCACGCTGCAGCACCAGCTGCACGTCCCAGGCCTTCTCCTCGCCCACGTAGGTCTTCACCGCCGCCACCAGCTGGCGCAGCGCCTCGCCGCCGGGCAGGAAGTTGTTGAACTGCGCGCGGGTGAGCGGCCCCAGGCGCAGGCGGAAGCGCTGCTGCGAACCCCACACGGATTCGCCCAGCACCGCGGTGCGGCCCAGTCCGGCCACCTCGGGCGAGGCGCCCAGGCGCAGGTGCGCCTCGTGCGGCAGGCGCATCCAGCTCGCCACGAACTCCAGCACGCGCACGGGGATGCGGAAGAAATGTTCCAGCAGGCCGCGCAGCCCTTCGGCGTTGCGCGCCTGCGCCACCAGCCGCCCGGCGAAGAAGCGCTTGTACTGGTCGGGCAAGGCATCGCGCGCATCGAGGCCGCGCGTGGACAGACCCACCAGCGCGCCCATGTACAGGCGGAAACGGTCCTCGTCCGGGCGGTCGAGCTGCACGGTGGGCTGCGCGCTGGCCCAGGCGCGGTAGAACAGGCTCAGCATGCGGTGGTGGAAGATGTCGGCGAACGCGACCAGGGTGGAATCCTTCGCGTTGCGCCGGCGATCGATGGCGTATTCGGTGAGGTGCAGCGGCAACGGTGCGTTCGGCCCGAACAGCCCCAGGAACAAGCCGTGCAGCCGGGCCGGCCGGCCATCGGCGGCGGGCTCGTAGCGGTCCACCGCGCGCGGCGAGAACGCCAGCGAAGGCGTATGGCACAGGCGCACGGCATCCTCCGCCGGCTTGGCGGATTCGCCCAGCCGCGGCCGCTCCGGATGCGCACACTCGAGCCGGCGCAGCGCCTCGAAGAACTCGAAGCCCTCCGGCTGCTCGCGCAGCGCAAGCTCGAGCTCCACGCGAGCCGGCGCTACAGGATCTGGCGCTTGCCGAGTCGGGCCGGCCATCGGGCCACCTCGTTGCGTTCCAGGGTGCGCAGCACCGTCTCGGTGAAGGAGTTCACCGAGACGTGCCGCGCGAAGAAGTGCTGCATCACCGCGCCGAGCAGGAAGGCGCCGGTGCCCTCGAAGGCGCCGTCGTCGCAGGTCAGCGTGATCTCCAGCCCGCGGCCGAAGCTGATCGGCCCCGGCACCGGGATGCGCCGCACCACCGGCTGCGCCGCAACGGCCTTCACGCCCTCGATCTGGCGCCGCGCGCTGGCGTCGAATTCGTCGCTGTACAGCGTGAGCATCTCGCGCAGCGCGGATGCGCCCTCCTCGCCGCTGTCGCCCAGCAGCGAGACGTAGTTCAGTTGCAGGTGGCTGATCAGCCGCCATGCGGTTTCGCCGTTCGCCGTCGGTGCACGCGGCTTGGTGGGGCCGGCCACGCAGCGGATCGAGGCCACCGGCGCACCGGTGTCCAGGGTGAAATCGGTACGCGACTTGCCCACCGGCATCTGCAGCGGCAGGTCGCGGTTGGTGCACAACAGGCGCATGCCGATCTGCCGCAGCTGCGTGGCATAGGGCGCGTCGTTGGCGTCGACCAGCGAGATGAACACCTCGCTGCCCACGTAGCTGGAGCGCGCGCCCTGCAGGCGCTGGCGCGAGGACAGCAGGCGCGGCTCGCGGCGGATGGTGTGGAACGCGGCCGCGCCGCTGTGCCAGGTGCGCTCGTCGCTGCCGTAGAACGGCTGGAAGCGCTGCTCCGGCTCCTGGCGGTCGCCGAAGCCTTCCACGTCGGAAACGCTGTGGATCTCGAAATCCATCGGCCGGCTGCGGTCGGCCAGGATGTGGTATTCGGTGCGCCCCTGCTGCAGGTGGATGCGGTCGGCGCGGCGCGGGAACAGGTTGATCGCCGGCGTGCAGAACAGCCGGAAGTTGCCCGCGTCCACCGCGTTGTGCAGGCGGCTCACGCTGCGGTCGAACAGCGTCACGATCTCGAACTCGCAGGCCGCCGAACGCGCCAGCACCTGCCGCAGCCCGGTGAACACCGCGAACAGGAAACGCTCCGGGCAGGCGAAGTATTCCTGCAGCAGGCGGTAGCCGCTGAACGAGCGGTCGGTGTACGGCAGCAGGGCCTCGTCGTCGGCAAAGCCCTTGTCGCGGATGCAGCCGCCGTCGAAGAACTCGCTGACCAGGCCGCCCGCACCCGGTGTGCGCACAAGATAGCCCACCGCGTTGCCGAGCAGTTGCTCGTACAGGCGCTTGGGCAATTCGTCGGCGCCGGCGATGAACAGCGGCAGCTCGTCCAGTGCCAGCATGTTCGCCTGCGCGCCGGCGGTGACAGTGAACTTCAACCGCAGGCCGGCGCGCACGGTGCGGTCCGTCGGCAGCGGCACGCCGGCGGCGGCGAGCGCGGCGGGCGTCTCGAAATACTTGGCCTCGGCCAGTTCCAGCGGCCACAGGGCGACGTCGTGCGCGGTGCGGTATTCGCAGGCGGTGCGCTCGTCATGGCCAGTGAGGCCGCGCAGGGCGGTCTGCCGCGCCACCACGGGGCCGGTGGCCAGCGCGCTTTCCTTGGTGTCGGGGTTCAGCTGCACCACCGCCATGGAGGGCACCGGCGCCAGGTAGTGCGGATAGATCATCTCCAGCAGGTGCTGGGTGAACACCGGGTGCTGCGCGTCGAGCTTCAACTGGATGCGCGCGGCGAGGAAGGCGAAACCCTCCAGCAGGCGCTCCACGTAGGGGTCGGCGCACTCGAAGCCTTCCATGCCGAGGCGACCGGCGATCTTGGGGTACTCGCGCGCGAACTCGGCGCCCATCTCGCGGACGTGCTGCAGCTCGCGGTTGTAGTAGCGGAGCAGGCGCGGGTCCATGGTCAGGGCCTGCCCATGAATCCATCGGTGTTCGGGTTGAGGGGATGCGCGAGGATCATGGGAAGGCTTTCAGCCGAAGCTCTCCGACACATTGAACCGCCCGGTCTCCAGGTCCACCTCGGTCTTGAGGTAGAGGTTCAGCGGGATCGGCTGGGCCCACATCTCCGAGGCGATGTTGAACACCAGCGACTGGCGGTCCATGCGCTGGGTATCCGCCTTCACGGTGACCTGCAGGGTGCCGGGCGTCAGCCGCGGCTCGAACGCGAGGATGGCGTCACGCACCTGGCGCTGCAGCACGTCGGCCTTGACGCCGGACAACGCCGCGCCGGTGAGGTCGGGGATGCCGAAGTTGAGCACCGAGCTCGCCACCTCCGGGTAGTCCGCCAGCGCGTCTCCGCCGAGGTTCACGCAGTTGAGCAGCCAGGACATGTCGCGCGTCACGCAATCGCGCAGGCGCGTGGCCGAGATCACCCGCTTCTCGCGGCTCTCGTCGGCCTTGCCCGGCTCGTCGTCGGTGAGGCGGTCGAGCAGCGAGGGCTGCAGCCGTTCCTGGGTGGTCAGCTCGGCCATGGCGTCCGGTTCCCGCTCAGGCCGCGTTGAAGACGATGCTGCGGACGTCCAGCAGCGGATAGTCGCCGGCATCGGTGGCCAGCATGCGCTGGCCGGCGCCGGCGAAGCATTCGCCGCCGAGGTCGGTCCAGTCGGTGCGCCGCGCCAGCACCAGCTCGCTGTCCGGCGCGCGTTCGGAACCGGGGTAGCGGCTGGGCACGAAACCCACCGCCTCGCCGCCGTTGCTCCAGGTCACCCGCACCGGCGCCCACACCTTGTCGCGCAGGTCGGAAGGCGCCTCGAACACCAGTTTCTTCAGGCGCGTGAACGGCACCCAGGCGTAGCCGCCGTTGACGATCATCTCCAGGCACGGCCCGAAGCGCGAGTCGGCATCGGCGATCCACTCGAACGGCGTGCCGTCGATCTCGCCGCCCACCGCTTCGGCCTGCTCGAAGGCCTGCTCGCGCAGGGGTTGCGCCTGCGCGTGCCGGTCCCCGGCCTGCAGCTTCAGCGACTGCAGCAGCAGCGCCAGCCACTGCGCGGGCTCGCCGATCACCATCGGCGAGCGCGTGCCGGCCATCACCTGCTGCCGCTCCAGTTCGCCGGCCAGGGCGCGGCTGTAGGCCTCCACCATGAGCGTGTTGAGCGGATCCAGCTCGCCGCTCACCTTGAGCTGGTTGTGCGCCCGCTCCCACTGTCCCAGCACGGCCAGCAGCTGGAACAGGAACACCCGCGCCTTCGCATCGGCAGGATTGCCGCGCACCTGCGCGGTCAGCCCTTGCAGCGCCTCGTCCAACCGGCCTTCTTTCAGCATGTTCTCTGGGGTCATGCACACACCCGGCTCGTGGAGGGTTGGTGGAACGAGGAACTGCAAGGGGCCGATCAGGCTCAGGCGCTGGCCACCTGCTGGATGTCGTAGGTGAAGTCCTTGGTGCCGCCATCCTTGCCGCCCTTGTCGTCCTGCGGCTGGAACGAGTACTTGAACTTGCCGAAGTGCAGGGTGATGTTCTCGGTGAGCTTGTCCTCGCCGCCGCTGCCGCCGGTTGACACCGAGGTGACCAGCACGCCCTCGGAGAGCTCGATGGTGAGGAAGTCGGTCTGCTCGCCGGTGGCGTTGGTGACGTACAGCCAGGCGTTCTCCACGCGGCCGCCGGTGCAACAGGCATTGAGCAGCGCGTTGGAGCAGCCGTCCACGTACTTGGTGATGGAGATGTCCTGCACGTGCGCCTTGCCGCCACTGGCCGCGCCCGCGCCGGTGTGCAGGTCGCCGGTGTTGCTGACGCCCCACGACCACGCCAGGATCGGCACCTCGCCCTTGTGCTTCTTGTGGTTGGACGCCCCCTTGATCTCGACCTTGCCCGAGCCGAACTTGATGTGCATGTCGAATGCCATGAACCTTCTCCTCGATCACCTGTTGATGAATTGACCCACCCGGCCGGGCTGCGCCATTGCCGGTTGCAACGTAGTTGTCGCCACTTCCCCGTGAAGTCGTCCAGACGATGTCACGTGTTTCCGCCGTTGCCAGACGGTGCCGGCACACATCCTGTCGCCCGGCACTGGCGCGACCGCCTGCGGCGGCCGCGCCCGGACCCCGCGTTCGTCAGGCCTTGGCCGCCGACGGCAGCCGCGACACCAGTCGCAGCGACACGGTGAGGCCTTCCAGCTGGTAGTGCGGCTTGAGGTAGAACTTCGAGGTGTAATACCCCGGCGCCCCTTCCACTTCCTCCACCACTACCTCCGCCGCCGACAGCGGCTTGCGTGCCTTGGTCTGCTCGCTGGAGTTGGTCGGATCGCCGTCGACGTACTGCATGATCCAGTTGGTCAGCCAGTTCTGCATCGACTCGCGGCTGGAGAACGAACCGATCTTGTCGCGCACGATGCACTTCAGGTAGTGCGCAAAACGGCTGGCCGCGAACAGATACGGCAAGCGGCAGCTCAGCGCTGCGTTGGCCGTGGCATCCGGATCGTCGTACTCCTCCGGCTTGGCCAGCGACTGTGCACTGATGAACGCGGCCATGTCCGAGTTCTTGCGATGCACCAGCGGCATCAGGCCCATCTTGTCCAGCTCGGCCGAGCGGCGGTCGGTGATCGCGATCTCGGTGGGGCACTTCATGTCCACGCCACCGTCGTCGCTGGGGAAGGTGTGCACCGGCAGGCCTTCCACCGCACCGCCCGACTCGATGCCGCGGATACGCGAGCACCAGCCGTATTCCTTGAACGAGCGGTTGATGTTCACCGCCATGGCGTAGGCGGCGTTCTGCCACGTGTACTTGGACGAGTCGGCGCCCGAGGTGTCCTCCTCGAAATCGAACTCCTCCACCGGATCGGTCTTGGCGCCGTAGGGCAGGCGCGCCAGCGTGCGCGGCATCGCCAGCCCGAGGTACTTGGCGTCGTCCGATTCGCGCAGCGAACGCCAGGAGGCGTATTCCGGCGTGGAGAAGATCTTCGCCAGATCGCGTGGATTGGCCAGCTCGTTCCAGTTGTCCATGCCCATCAGGGTGTGGTTGGCCGAGGCGATGAACGGCGCGTGCGCGGCCGCGGCCACCTGCGCGATGCCGCCCAGCAGTTCCACGTCGGGCGGGCTGTGGTCGAAGTAGTAGTCGCCGACCAGGCAGCCGTAGGGCTCGCCGCCGAGCTGGCCGTACTCTTCCTCGTACATCTTCTTGAAGATCGGGCTCTGGTCCCACGCCGTGCCCTTGTAGCGCTTCAGCGTCTTGCCCAGCTCCTTCTTGGAGATGTTCATCACGCGGATCTTCAGCTGCGTGTCGGTCTCGGTGTTGTTGACCAGGTAGTGCAGCCCGCGCCAGGCGCTTTCCAGCTTCTGGAAATCCTCGTGGTGCATGACCAGGTTGAGCTGTTCGCTGATCTTGCGGTCCAGCTCGGCCACATAGGCGTTGATGGTCTGGGTGACGTCGTCGGAGACGATGTCGGCCTTGTTCAGCACCTGTTCGGCGAGCGTGCGGACAGCGGATTCCACCTCTTCCTTGGCGCGGTCGCTCTTGGGCTTGAATTCCTTGCTGAGCAGCGCGGCAAAATCGTCGGGTACCAGGGTCTGGGCTTCGCCGCCCTGTTCGGCCAGTTTCTCGGTTGCCATGGCTTACTCCCCGTCCTTGCCGGCGTCGCCGGGCTTGGCTGCGGACACCAGCGACTGCAGCAGCGCCGGATCGTTGATGGCCTGCGAGATCAGCTTCTCTGCGCCGGCCTTGCCGTCCATGTAGGTGCCGAGGTTGGCGAGCTGGGTGCGCGCCTCCAGCAGCTTGGCCACCGCCCCCACCTTGCGGGCCACCGCCGCGGGCGAGAAGTCGTCCATGCTCTCGAAGGTGATGTCGACGCTGAGATTGCCCTCGCCGGTGAGCGTGTTCGGCACGGCGAAGGAGACGCGCGGCTTCATCGACTGCAGGCGGCTGTCGAAATTGTCCACGTCGATCTCCAGCGCCTTGCGCTCCTCGATCGGCGGCAACTCGGCGTTGTTGGTACCGGACAGGTCCGACATCACGCCCATCACGAACGGCACCTGCACCTTCTTCTGGGCACCGTAGACCTCGACGTCGTACTCGATCTGCACCCGCGGCGCGCGGTTTCGCGCGATGAACTTCTGACTGCTCTGCTTGGCCATGCGATGTCTCCCGGGACGTAGGTACTGCCTGATTGCAAGGTGTCGGCTTGCCGTGCACGCGAACTGCTGCGGGGAAGAAGAAGACGCGCGATGGCCTCGCACGCCCCGGTTCCCCGCCGAGCCTGATCCCGGGACGAACGCCGCCGAGTTTTCCTCTCACTACCCAATGCGCAACGGCGGGTGAAAGACGGGCACGCCTGCCAGAATTATTCATCCCTCATTCATGTTTCAGGCGCGACCGACCGCTCGTCGTGTTGCGACGCCGCACGGCCCGCGCGGGCCGCCGTACTAGAATGTCCGACTTGGTTCGTCGCCCCGGCCCGTCCGGGGCGACGCATACGTGTCGTTGCTGTTCCCCCGGTGGCCATCGCTGCGATGCCGCCATCCTGGATGCCTGCGGGCACCTCTCCATGGAGTCGCCGTACCAATGATTTTCGAAACCATCGCCAACACGGGTCACGAGGAAGTCGTCTTCTGCCACAACAAGGACGCCGGCCTGAAGGCCATCGTCGCGATCCACAACACGGTGCTGGGCCCCGCGCTCGGCGGCCTGCGCATGTGGCCGTACAAGACCGAGCAGGAAGCGGTGAACGACGTGCTGCGCCTGTCGCGCGGCATGACCTACAAGAACGCCGTGGCCGGCCTGAACCTGGGCGGCGGCAAGTCGGTGATCATCGGCGACCCGTCCAAGGACAAGTCCGAGGCGCTGTTCCGCGCGTTCGGCCGCTTCATCAACTCGCTCAACGGCCGCTACATCACCGCCGAGGACGTGGGCATCGACGTCAACGACATGGAATACGTGTTCCGCGAGACCGAATACGTCACCGGCGTGCACCAGGTGCACGGCGGCTCGGGCGACCCCTCGCCGTTCACCGCCTACGGCTCCCTGCAGGGCCTGATGGCCACGCTGCAGTACAAGTACGGCAACGAGGACGTGGGCAAGTACAGCTACGCCGTGCAGGGCTGCGGCCACGTCGGCAGCGAGTTCATCAAGCTGCTGCGCGAGCAGGGCGCCAAGGTGTTCGTCACCGACATCAACAAGGAAGCCGTGCAGCGCTGCGTGGACGAACTGGGCTGCGAGGCGGTGGGCCTGGACGAGATCTACGACGTCGACGCCGACGTGTACAGCCCGTGCGCGCTGGGCGGCACCGTCAACGAGCAGACCATCGACCGCATCAAGGCCAAGATCATCTGCGGCCCCGCCAACAACCAGCTGGCCACCGACGCGATCGGCGACGAGCTGACCCGCCGCGGCGTGCTGTACGCGCCGGACTACGCGGTGAACGCCGGCGGCGTGATGAACGTCTCGCTGGAGATCGACGGCTACAACCGCGAGCGCGCGATGCGCATGATGCGCACGATCTACTACAACCTGGGCCGCATCTACGAGATCAGCAAGACCCAGAACGTGCCCACCTACAAGGCCGCCGACCGTCTCGCCGAGGAGCGCATCAGCGCGATCGGCAAGATCAAGCTGCCGCACATGGGCAACGGCGGCACCCGCTTCCAGGGCCGCATGCGCGGCCAGTAGGCCCGTCCTGCCCGAAAGCCCCCGGGAGGCCGCCGCGAGGCGGCCTCCCGCATTGCGGCGCCTGGCCGCCGGCCGCGCCCGGTCCGCGGCGGGGCTCTGTTACACTGCGCGGGATCGCGGAGGCCGGCGCGGCCGGCGCCCGCGATCCAGGGGGAAGCACCTCGTCGGGAAGACCGGCATCGCCGATGCCGGCCGGGTCGGGCGTCGCCAGCGGCGACCCGGCCATCCCACACGGAACACCGCCCCGGAAGGCTTCACGACACGCACGGAACAACAAGAGCAGAACGCGATATGAGCACCATCCTGGCAGCCGACATCAGCGACACGGACATCCTGGAACGTCTGCGCGACGTGCTGCAGGGCACCTTCGAGATCGATCCGGCGCTCGTCACGCCATCCGCCCACCTGTTCAGCGACCTCGGCCTGGACAGCATCGATGCGGTGGACCTGGCCATCCAGGTGCAGGAGATGACCGGCATGCGCATCAAGCCGGAGGATTTCAAGAACGTGCGCACCGTGGGCGACGTGGTGGGCACCGTGCGCGGCCTGCTCGAACGCTGAGCCCGGCCATGCCGGACGCCCACGGCCGCTTCGCCCCCTGCGCGCTGATCCCTATCTACAACCACGGCGGCACCATCGTGGGCACCGTGCAGGCGCTGCGCGCGCACGGCCTGCCCGTGCTGATCGTCGACGACGGCAGTGACGACGCCACGCGCGAGGTGCTCGACGCGCTGGCGCGCGACGCCGATGGCGTGTGCCTGCTGCGGCTGCCGCACAACCAGGGCAAGGGCCGCGCCATCTGCGCGGGGCTGCGCGCCGCGCACGAGGCCGGCCACAGCCACGCGCTGCAGATCGACGCCGACGGCCAGCACGACACCGGCGACGTGCCGCGTTTTCTCGACGCCGCCCGTACCCGGCCGCACGCGCTGGTCTGCGGCGCCCCGGTCTACGACGCCAGCGTGCCGCGGGCGCGCCTGTACGGGCGCTACGTCACCCACGTCTGCGTCTGGCTGGAGACCCTGTCGCTGGCGATCCGCGACTCGATGTGCGGCTATCGCCTGTATCCGCTGGATGCCGCATGCGCGGAGATCGCGCGCAAGCCGCCTCCCGCGCGCATGGATTTCGACACCGAGATCGCGGTGCGGCTGGTCTGGCGCGGCCTGCCGGTGGTCAACCTGCCCACCCGGGTGATCTATCCGGCGAACGGCTTGTCCCACTTCCGCATGTTCCGCGACAACCTGCGCATCTCGGCGATGCACACGCGGCTGTTGCTTGGCATGCTGCCCCGGGCGCCACGGCTGTTGTGGCGCCGCTTCCGTGGAGAAACCGCATGCGCCGCCTGATGCTCCTGCTGTTGCTGTGCTGCCTTGCGCCGTTCGGCGGCGCACAGGCGGACGACGCCCTGCTGCGGAACGTGCTGGCCGGGCTGGGCCGGCATGCCGCCGTGCGCGCCGACTTCACCCAGACCCGCAGCAACCCCGCGCTGGCCAAGCCGCAGGTGAGCAGCGGCCGGCTGCTGTTCGTGCTCGGCCACGGCATGCTGTGGCAAACCGAATCGCCCTACCGGGAAACCCTGGCGCTCTCCGGCAACCACACCGCGCGCATCGACGCGGACGGCACGCCCCACCCCATGCGTGGCGACCGCGGCGTCAGCCAGGTCTCGCAGATGCTGCAAGGCATGCTGGGCGGCAGGCTGGACGAGGCGCTGCGCCAGTTCAGCGTCGAGGCCAGCGGCACGCCCGTGCACTGGACGCTGCGTTTCGTGCCGAAGCAGGAGCGCATGGCGCGCGTGCTGGGCAGCATCGAGCTGCAAGGCGACGACTACCTGCAGGGCATCACCATCGCGATGCAGGACGGCAGCCGCACCGAGATCCGCTTCGCGCACACCCGCGACGCCGGCCCGCTGGCTGCGCCGGAGCGGCGCGCGCTCGGCCTGCCATGACGCCACGAACACTCAAGCTGCGCGCCGGCCTGTTCGCCGTCGCCACCGTGCTGGTCGCCGCGCTGGGGGCATACCTGCTGTTCGGCCGCGGCCCGCTGCCGATCCAGACCGACCTGCTGGCCATGCTGCCCGCCACCGAGCAGAACCCGTTGGCCGAGGCCGCGGCGGAACGGCTGGCCCACGCCAACGGCGACCGCATGGTGCTGCTGGTGGAAAGCGACGACGACGCACGCGCCAAGGACGCCGCCCGCGCGCTGGGCAAGGCGCTGGCCACGCACAAGGTGTTCGGCTCGGTGACCGCGGAACTGCCGCCATTCGACGTGGCACGGATGGCCGCGCCTTACCTCTTGCACCGCTTCTTCCTGCTCACCGACGCCGACCGCGGCGTCCTCGCGCAACCGGGCCACGACCCCGCCCAGGCGCTGGCGCAACGGCTCAACGAACCCTTTGTCACCGGGGTGGGCGTGCCGCTCGCCGACGACCCCTTCGGCTGGCTGCAGCACTGGCTGGCGCAGCAGCCGTGGAGCCGCTCGCCCTTGCTGCCGGAGGACGATCTGCTGGTCGCCCATCGCGGCAAGGCCACGTACGTGCTGGTCACCGCCACGCTCGACGGCTCGTCCTACGACGACGGCGTGCAACACCGCGCGCTGGGCGCCCTGCACGACGCCGAGCAGCAGATCACGCGCGACTACCCCGGCATCCGGCTGCTGCGCACCGGCGCGGTGTTCTACGCCGCCGCCGCGCGCGCCGGCGCGGAACACGACGTGCACATGGTGGGCTGGATCTCCTCGCTCGGCATCGCCCTGCTGCTGCTGGCCGTGTTCCGCTCGCCCGGGCCGCTGCTGCTGGCCTTCCTCTCCACCGCGGTGGGCGTGGTCGCCGCCACCACCGTCTCGCTGCTGGTGTTCGGCAAGGTCTACCTGCTTACCCTGGTGTTCGGCGCGGCGCTGCTGGGCGAGGCGGTGGACTACTCGATCCAGTACCTGAGCGCGCGCGCCAACGCCGGTGCGCAATGGCAGGCCGGCACCGGCCTGCGCCAGGTGCGCCCAGCCCTGTTGCTGGCGCTGGCGACCTCGCTGCTGGGCTATGCGCTGCTGGGGCTGGTGCCGTTTCCCGCGCTGCGCCAGATGGCGGTGTTCGCGATCGGCGGCATGGGTGCCGCCTGCCTCAGCGTGTTCTGGCTGCTGCCGGCCTTGCTGCAACGCCCGGCGCAACCGATGACGCCCGCATTGGTGCGCGGTGCGCGCACCTTGCAGCGCGCGCTGGCCACGCCGGCACACGGCTGGCGCGGCGCTCTGGCGGCAGTGCTGTTGCTGCTGCTCGCCCTGCCCGGCTGGACGCAGCTGCGCCACGACGACGACGTGCACAACCTGATCGCCCAGCCGGCCGCGCTCGCCACGCAGGAGGCGCGGATCCGCGAGGTCACCGGGCTGGGCAACGGCAGCCAGTTCTACCTGGTGCAGGGCAAGGACAGCGAACAGACCCTGCAGCGCGAGGAAGCACTGGAAACGCGCCTGCAGGCACTGGCCGACGACGGCAGGCTGGGAGGCTGGCTGGGTCTGGCCGGCATGGTGCCCTCGCAGGCGCGACAGGCACAGGATCATGCCCTGCTCGCCCGGCTGTTCCACGATCCCGCGCGCCTGCGCCAGACGCTTGCCGACGCAGGTTTCCGCCCGGCCGCCATCGATGCGTACCTCGCCGCCTGGCCCGGCACGCCGCTGCGACTGGACGACTGGCTGAAGACTCCGCTGTCCACCCCGTTCCGTCCGTTGTGGATGGGCTGCAGCGCGCAGGGTTGTGCCTCGCTGGTACTGCCGCAAGGCAGCGAGAACGGCGCATTGCTCGCCGATGCCGCCGCCGGCCTGCCTGGCGTGCACCTGGTGGACAAGCCCGCCAGCGTGACCGGCCTGTTCGGCCGCTACCGCGGCTACGCCAGCGTGTGGCTGCTCGCCGCGGTGCTGCTGATCGTGCCGGTGTTCGGCTGGCGCTATGGCTGGCGGCGCGCGCCGCGCGTGCTGGCGCCGCCGGTCCTGGGCATCGCGCTCACCCTCGCCGCCCTGGGCTACCTCGGGCAGCCGCTGACCCTGTTCCACTGGATGGCGCTGATGCTGGTGCTGGGCGTGGGCGCGAACTACGCGGTGTTCCTGCACGAGGGCGAGCCGCACGCCGCGGACAAGCCGGGGGCGATGTACGCCAGCGTGCTGCTCTCGGCGCTCACCGCGTTGCTCTCCTTCGGCCTGCTGTCGCTGAGTTCGCTGCCGGCGTTGCGGGATTTCGGGCTGACGCTGCTGCTGGGGATCGCGTTTACCGCGCTGCTGGTGCCGGCCAGTCGACCGGAAATCGGAGCATCGCCATGAGGGAGACCGCGGTGGATTGCCGGCCTCTGGCCGGAGTTTCGTGCCCCTGCCGGGGCCCGAGTCACTTTCTCTTGCGTGCCCAAGAGAAAGTAACCCAAGAGAAGGGCATCCGGAGGGCGCGTCCGCGGGGTGCCCTTTTCTCTTGGCCACTTCTCTTTTGGGCACGCAAAAGAGAAGCATCTCGCGCGCCGGCAGGCGTGCGAAACGCTCGACCAAGTCTGGTCCGGGAGTCTCACGCATGAACCGCGTCGTCGTCACCGGCATGGGCGGCATCACGCCGCTGGGCCACGACTGGGCCACGATTTCCGCACGGCTGCGCCAACGCCGCAACGCGGTGCGCCGCATGCACGAATGGGATTACTTCGACGCGCTGAACGGCCGCCTCGGCTGCCCGGTGGACGACTTCGCGCCGCCACCCTGGCCGCGCCAGAAGACCCGCTCCATGGGTCGCGTCTCGCAGTTCGCGGTGGCCGCCAGCGAGCACGCGCTGCGCGACGCCGGCCTGCTCGGCGACGCATCGATCCGCGACGGCCGCATGGGCGTGGCCTACGGCTCATCGGGCGGCAGCGTGGAGCCGGTGCGCGTGGTGGGGCGCATGCTGGAGACCGGCTCGATGCAGGGCATCACCGCCACCAGCTACATCCAGACCATGGCGCATACCACGGCGGTGAACGTGGGCGTGTTCTTCGGCCTGCAGGGCCGCGTCATTCCCACCTCCAGCGCCTGCACCTCGGGCAGCCAGGCCATCGGCTACGGCTACGAGGCGATCCGCTACGGCAAGCAGAAGCTGATGCTGTGCGGCGGCGCCGAGGAACTCTCCGGTCCCGGCGCCGCGGTGTTCGACACGCTGTTCGCCACCAGCACGCGCAACGACGAGCCGCGGCTCACCCCGCGCCCGTTCGACGCGAAGCGCGACGGCCTGGTGGTGGGCGAAGGCGCCACCACGCTGATCCTCGAGGAATACGAACACGCGAAGGCGCGCGGCGCCACGATCTATGCGGAAGTGGTCGGCTTCGGCTGCAACTCCGACGGCGCCCACATCACCCAGCCCACCGCCGGGACGATGGCGGTGGCGATGCGCCTCGCGCTGGAAGACGCGCAGCTGCCAGCCGGCGCCATCGGCTACGTCAGCGCCCACGGCACCGCCACCGACCGCGGCGACGTCGCCGAAAGCCACGCTACCGCCGAGGTGCTGGGCGCGCGCGTGCCGGTCGGCGCGATGAAGAGCTACGTGGGCCACACGCTGGGCGCCTGCGGCGCGCTGGAGTCGTGGTGGGCGATCGCGATGATGCGCGACGGCTGGTTCGCGCCCACGCTCAACCTCGACGAACCTGCGCCCGACTGCGCCGAACTGGATTACCTGACGGGCGAAGGCCGCACCATCGCCACCGAGGTGGTGATGAACAACAACTTCGCGTTCGGCGGCATCAACACCTCGCTGATCTTCAGGGCGGTCGCTTGATGCACCTGCGCGACGCCCATGGCCTGCCGCGCGTGGCAGTCACCGGCATGGGCGCGGTGAGCTGCGTGGGCGCGGGCATCGCCGCGCTGCTCGACGCGTTGCGCACGCGCCGCCACGGCCTGCGCCGCATGGACGCCTTCGCCGCGCTGGGCATGCGCGGCACGGTGGGCGGCCCGGTGGACGAGGCGGCGCTGCCGCCGGAGCCACCGCGCAAGCTGCGCCGCTTCCTTCCCGCCCCGGCGCTGTACGCCTGGCATGCGGCCAACGAGGCGCTGGCGCAGGCCGGCCTGCCTGTTGCGCGCCTCGCCGGACCCGACTGCGGCCTGGTGCTGGGCGGCGGCGCGGCGCTCAGCGAGCACGAGGCGGCGCTGGCCAGCCATCGCGCCCGGGGCATCGCGAAACTCTCGCCCTTCCTCGTGCCGCGCGGCATGAGCAGCGCGCTGTCGGCCGGCCTCGCCCAGGCCTTCGGCATCGGCGGCAGCAGCTACACGATCAGCTCGGCCTGCACCAGTTCGGCGCACGCGATCGGCCATGCGATGGAGCTGATCCAGCTCGGCCGGCAGCACGTGGTGATCGCCGGCGGGGCCGAGGAACTGCACCCCAGCACCGCGATGTGGTTCGACGCGATGGGCGCGCTGTCGCCACAGGGCGAGCCGGCACGCGCCTCGCGCCCGTTCCATCGCCAACGCGACGGCTTCGCGCTGGCCGCGGGCGCCGGCGTGCTGGTGCTGGAGTCGCTGGAGCATGCACAGGCGCGCGGCGCCCGCGTGCTGGCGGAACTCGCCGGCTACGGCAGCGCCACCGATGCGGCCAGCATGGTCGGCCCCGCTGCCGACGGCATCGCCCGCGCGCTGCGCCAGGCGCTGGACCGCGCCGGCACGTTGCCGGGCTACGTCAACGCGCACGCCGGCGGCACGCAGGGCGACCTCGCCGAATGGCAGGCCATCGCCACCGTGTTCGCCGAGCGCGGCATGCCGGTGCCGCCGATCTCCTCGATCAAGGGGCTGCTGGGCCACGCGCCCGGTGCCGCCGGCGCGCTGGATGCGATCGCCTGCCTGCTGATGCTGCAGCACGGTTTCCTCGCCGCCGGCGCGCCGCTGGGCGATCCCGACCCCGCCTTCGCCGGCGCGCCCTTGCTCGCGGCGAACCGCGAGCAGCGCATCGACGCCGCGCTCAGCAGCAGTTTCGGCTTCGGCGGCAGTTGCGCCGCGCTGCTGTTCCGCCGCCCGGCGGAGGGCGCCGCATGATCGCGTTCCGCCTCGAAGGCTGGCGCGCCTGGGCGCCCGGGCTGGACAGCGCGTCCGACTGGCAGGCCTGGGCGCAGGCCCCGCAAGTCGTGCCCGACGACGCCCAGGCGCAGCCCGCCTGCGCCTTCCTGCCCACGCTGCAACGACGCCGGCTGAGCCGGCTCGCGCGGATGACGCTGGGAACGGCGTGGCCGCTGTGCGGCGACGCCGAGCAGTTGCCCTTCGTGTTCGGCTCGCGGCACGGCGAAACGCCACGCACCTGGCAGTTGCTCGGCGAGGTCGCCGACGGCCGGCCGCTGTCGCCCACCCAGTTCGGCCTCTCGGTGCACAACGCCATCGCGGGCCAGTGGTCGATCCTGCGCGGCCAGCGCGGCGAGTCGGTGGCCATCGCCGGCGAAGCCGACACCTTCGAGCACGCGCTGCTGGAAGGCGCGCTGCAGCTGGTCGCCGGTGCGCCTTCGGTGCTGCTGGTGGTGGCCGAGGAGCTGCCGCCGCCGGCCTACGCGCAGTGGATCGCGGACGTGCCGTTCTCCTATGCTGTGGCGCTGCGACTGGGGAAGACCGATACAAGCACGGAAACGCCCGCCGGCGGCGACTGGCAGTTGCGCCTGGGGCGCGGCCATGGCGATGCGCCCTGCGCCTGGCCGCACGCGCTGGATTTCCTGCGCGCCCTGCTCGCCCGCGAAACCGCGTTTCAACACACCTGGAAGGCACGCCGATGGAACTGGCAACGTACCCGCTGAACCAACGCCGCGATGCCTGGGCGTGGCGCCTGGTGGCCACCGGCGCCAGCTTCGTGCTGTTCGGCGTGGGCGGGCTGCTGCTGCGCGTGCTGGTCCTGCCCGTGCTCGGCATCCTGCCCGGCGACACGCTGGCCAGGCGCCGCCGTGCGCGTGCGGCGATCAGCAAGGCATTCTGGCTGCACGTGCAGTTCATGTACCGCACCCGCGTGCTGGACTTCGTGATCGACGGCACCGAGCGGCTGGGGCGCCCCGGCCAACTGGTGGTGGCCAACCATCCCTCGCTGATCGACGTGGTGTTCCTGGTCTCGCAGATCCGCGACGCGAATTGCGTGGTGAAGCAGGGGCTGTTCGGCAACCCGTGCACGCGCGGCCCGGTGCGCACCGCGCAGTACATCGGCAACGACGGCAGCATGGAGATGCTCGAACGCGCCGCCGACGTGCTGCGCGAGGGCCAGTGCCTGATCGTGTTTCCGGAGGGTACGCGCACCGTGCCGGGCCAGCCGCCGCGGTTCCATCGCGGCGCGGCGGCCATCGCGCTGCGCGGCGCACGCACGGTGACGCCGGTGTTCATCACCGTCGAGCCGCCCACGCTGACCAAGGGCCGGCCGTGGTATCACATTCCGCCTTGCCGCTTCCGCGTGCGCCTGCATGTGGGCGCGGACATCGATCCGGCGTCGTTCAATGCCGATGCGCCCATGCCGATCGCCTCGCGCCGCCTCAACGACCACCTGCACCAACTCTTCCTCAGGGAGCTCGCCGCCTCGTGAACGCCTCGACCCATACCGCGCTGGAGCAGGAGATCGCCCAGCTCGTCATCGACACGCTGAACCTGGAAGACCTCGCCGTCGCCGACATCCCGCCGCAGCAGCCGCTGTTCGGCGAAGGGCTGGGGCTGGATTCAGTGGACGCGCTGGAGCTGGCGCTGGCGCTGCAGAAGCGCTACGACATCCGCATCGCCTCGGACGACAGGGACGCGCGCCGGCATTTCGCCACCGTGGCCAGCCTCGCCGCCTTCGTCGCCAGCCAGCAGGCCGCATGCGCAAGCTGATCGCCATCCTGCTGCCGCTGCTCGGCGTCCTGTATCCGTTCCTGGTCTACTTCGGGATGGAGACGGTGCCGCCGCACGTGTTCGCGCTGGTGCTGGCGGCGGCGTGGCTGCTGCGCGCGCCGTTCCTGCTGCGCGAGCCGGGCGGCCGCTGGATGCTGATCGTGGCGCTGGCCTATTGCGCGCTGCTCGGCGTCAGCGGCGAATCCTCGCTGCTGCGCTGGTATCCCACCCTCATCAGCCTGTTCCTGCTGCTCACCTTCGGGCTCAGCCTGGTCTATGGGCCGCCCGTGGTGGAACGCATCGCCCGCGTGCGCGAACCGGACCTGCCCGACGCGGCGATTCCCTACACGCGCAAGGTCACCTGGGTGTGGGTGGGCTTCTTCGTGTTCAACGCCGCGATGTCGGCCGCGCTCACGCTGTGGGCGCCGCTGAAATGGTGGACGCTGTACAACGGCCTGATCGTGTACTTCATCATGGGCCCGCTGTTCGTGGGCGAATGGCTGCTGCGCAAGCGGCTGCGGGTGAACGCATGAGCGCGCGGCGCACCGGTCCCGCGATCCTCGACGAGCGGCGCGACGGCGACGAATGCACGCTGCAGCTGCAGGTGCCGGACGACCTTGCGTACTTCCCCGGCCACTTCCCGCAGGCGCCGGTGCTGCCCGGCGCGGTGCAAATCGCCTGGGCGTTGCAATTGGCCGCGTCGCGCCTCGGCACTGCGCCGCGGTGCCGCGAGATGGAGGCGCTGAAGTTCCAGCGCCTGCTGCAGCCGGGCGGCCAGGTGACGCTGGCGCTGCGCCACGACCGCGCGCGTGGCAAGCTGCATTTCGCCTATCGCGCAGGCGAGACCGCGTACTCCTCCGGCCGCCTCGTGCTGGAGCCGCACGCATGAACGAGGCGCAGCTGGCCACGCGGCGGCACTGGTCCGCGCAGCGCGAACGCGGCAGCCTGCTGCTGATGCGCTTCACCGCCTTCGTGGCGCGCTGTTGCGGGCGGCGCCTGCTGTCGCCGCTGCTGCACCTGATCGTGCTGTACTTCTTCCTCACCGGGCGCCGCGCGCGGCGCAGCATCCACGAGTTCTACGAACGCCTCGCCGCGTCGAGCGGCCGCGCCGGACTTCGCCCCACCCCGCGCCGCGTGTTCGCGCAGTTCATGGCCTTCGCCGACTGCCTGCTGGATCGCCTCGACGTGTGGCGCGGCGCGCTGCGGCTGGAGCAGGTGCGCCTGCTCGATCCCGACGGCCTGCGCGCGCAGCTGCTGGCGAGCCGCCACGGCGGGCGTGGCCAGCTCCTGGTCGGCACCCACCTCGGCAACCTCGACGTCTGCCGCGCGCTGGCCGAGCTGGGCGAACAGGTGCCGCTGAACGTGCTGGTGCACACGCACCACGTCGCCCACCTCAACCGCCTGCTCGGCGAGGCGGGCGAGCAGCGCCTGCGGCTGATCCAGGTCAGCGAGCTGGATGCCGCGCTGATGCTCGACCTCTCGCAGCGCCTGGACCGCGGCGAATGGCTGGCGATGGCCGGCGACCGCGTGCCGCTGCACGAGGGGCGCCGCATCGCGGTGGATTTCCTCGGCCGCCCCGCCCCGTTCGCGCAGGGACCGTGGCTGCTGGCCGGCCTGCTCGGCTGCCCGGTGAACCTGATGTGCTGCATCAAGCGCGAGGGCCGCTACGAGATCCGGTTGGAACGCTTCCTCGACGCGCCCGCGTGGGAACGCGGCCAGCGCGATGTGGCCATCACCGGCTGGGCGCAGCGCTACGCCGACCGCCTCGCCGAGTGGTGCCTGCTGGCGCCGCAGCAGTGGTTCAATTTCTATCCGTACTGGGACGCCACCGATGCGTAGCGCCGGCGTATTGCACGCGGACGTCGAAGTCACCGTGCCGTTCTTCGACGTCGATTCCATGGACGTGGTGTGGCACGGCCACTACGTGAAATACCTGGAAGTCGCCCGCTGCGCCCTGCTCGACCGCATCGGCCACGACTACACGCAGATGAGGGCGGCCGGTTACGTGTGGCCGGTGATCGACCTGCAACTGCGCTATGCCCGTGCCGCGCGCTTCGGCCAGCGCCTGGTGGTGCGCGCCGACCTGGTCGAATGGGAGAACCGGCTGAAGATCCACTACCTCATCAGCGACGCCGCCAGTGGTGAACGGCTGACCCGCGCCAGCACCGTGCAGGTGGCGGTAAGCCTTGCCGACGGCGTGATGCAGCTGGTCTCGCCGGCTGCGATGATCGAAGCGGTAGAACGCTGTATTTCTTGCAATCGTCCATGATTGCGAAAGTCAAACGGGCGGCCATCCATGACCGAACGGCTGTATTTCCGGCGATCATCCACGATCGCGAGGATCAAACGGGCGGCCATCCATGGCCGCACGGCTGCATTTCCGGCGACCATCCACGATCGCGAGGATCAAACGGGCGGCCATCCATGGCCGCACGGCTGCATTTCCGGCGATCATCCATGATCGCGAGGATCAAACGGGCGGCCATCCATGGCCGCACTCTTCAATAAGAGCCCATGACTTACGCTAGCCCTACCTACGTCGAAGAAACCCGCCTCGGCTTCCGCTTCCTCGCCACCCACACCTGGCAGCACCACGTGCTGCGGGTGGCGATCAACGACCTGAAGCGCCTGCTCGGCGAGCCGCTGCCACGCGGCGGCGTGCTGCTCGATGCCGGCTGCGGCCAGGGCAAGTCGTTCCGCCTGTTGCAGGCGGCCTTCGCCCCTGACCGGCTGATCGGGCTGGACGCCGATCCGCACAGCCTGGCGTTGTCGCGTGCCGAGGCGCAGCGCGAAGGCATCGCGGTGGAGCTGATCGCCGCCGACTGCGCGCACATCGACCTGCCCGATGCCAGCGTGGACGTGCTGTTCTGCCACCAGACTTTCCACCACCTGGTCGAACAGGAACGCGCGCTGGCCGAGTTCTGGCGCGTACTGAAGCCCGGCGGGCGGCTGCTGTTCGCCGAGTCCACCAAGGCCTACATCGACAGCTGGGTGATCCGCTGGTTCTTCCGCCACCCGATGCACGTGCAGAAGAGCGCCGACGGCTACCTCGCGATGCTGCGCGCGCAAGGCTTCCGGTTCGACGATGCCAACGTCTCGCTGCCGTATCTCTGGTGGAGCCGGGCGAAGGACTTCGGCCTGCTCGAACGCTGGGGCCTGCGCGCACCGCCGCCGCCCGGCCAGCGCGAGGAGACCCTGGTGAACGTGGCCGCCCGCAAGCCGGCGCAGGCATGAGCGCGACCTGTCTCAACGCACTGGGCGTGGTCTGCGCGCTGGGCGCGGGCAAGGCCGCGGTGGCGGAAGCGCTGTTCGCCGGCGACACGCACGGCCTGCGCACGGAGCCCGGCTGGATCCCGGAACACGCGCCGCCGCTGGGCGCGGTGCGTACGCCACTGCCCTCCATCCCCGGGCCACTGGCGGCCACGCGCGACAACCGCTGCAACCGCCTGCTGCTGGCCGCGGCGCAGGAGATCGAAGCCGAGATCCGCACCGCCATCGCCACGCATGGCAACGCGCGCGTCGGCGTGGTGCTGGGCACCAGCACCGGCGGCATCGAGGAGGCCACCCACGGCCTCGCCGCGTATCGCCGCGACGGCGCCTGGCCGGCGGATTACCGCTATGCCCACCAGGAGCTGGCCGGTCCCGCCGAGTTCCTCGCCGAATGGCTGGAGCTGGCCGGCCCCTGCCACGTGATCTCCACCGCCTGCACCGCCGGCGCGCGCGCCCTCATCAGCGCGCAGCGGCTGCTGCAGACCGGCCTCTGCGACGCGGTGCTCTGCGGCGGCGTGGACACGCTGGCGCGATTGCCGCTGAACGGTTTCCACGCGCTGGGCGCGGTGGATGCCGCACGCTGCAATCCGTTCTCGCGCGAGCGGCGCGGCATCAACATCGGCGAGGCCGCCGCGCTGTTCCTGATGACGCGCGAGCGCGGCCCCGTGCAATTGCTCGGCGCGGGCTCGAGTTCGGACGCGTACCACATGTCCTCGCCCGACCCGGAAGGCCTGGGCGCCCGGCAGGCGATGCGCGCCGCCCTGGCGCAGGCCGGGCTGGAACCCGCGCAGATCGACTACCTGAACCTGCACGGCACCGCCACCACGCACAACGACGCGATGGAGGCGCAGGCGGTGGCCGCGGTGTTTCCGCACGGCGTGCCCTGCTCCTCGACCAAGCCGCTCACCGGCCACACGCTCGCCGCCGCCGGCGCGCTGGAAGCGGCGTTCTGCTGGCTCAGCCTGCGCGATGGCCGGCTGCCGCCGCAGCGCTGGGACGGCGTGGCCGATCCGGGGCTGCCCAGGCTTCGCTTCACCGAAACCGGCGCGCACCTGGCGGGCGACCCACCGCACCGGCTGATGAGCAGTTCCTTCGCCTTCGGCGGCAACAACGCCTGCCTGATCCTGGGGGACGCCACGTGACGGCCTGGCCCATCGCCGAGCTGCTGCCGCACGCGGGCGAGATGGTCCTGCTCGACGCCGTGCTGGAACACGGCCCCGAACATGCCGTGTGCAGCCGCCGCGTCCCGGCCTCCGGCCTGTTCCACGATGCGGATGGCACGCTGCCCGCGTGGATGGGCGTGGAGCTGATGGCACAGGCCATCGCCGCCTGGGCCGGCTGCCAGGCCAGGGAGGCAGGCGAACCGGTGCGGCTGGGCTTCCTGCTCGGTACCCGCCACTACACCTGCAACGTGGCCGCGTTCGCGCCGGGCAGCGAGCTGCGCATCGAGGCGCGGCGCGACTTCCACGACGACGGCGGCATGGGCGTGTTCGCCTGCCGCATCGAGGCGCCCGGCGTGCTGGCCGAGGCACGGCTCACCGTGTTCAGCCCGCCCGACGCCAGCGCCCTGTTCCAGTCACCTGCCACGGAACCCTGACATGGCCGACACCATCCTGGTCACCGGCTCCAGCCGCGGCATCGGCCGCGCGATCGCGTTGCGATTGGCGCAGGCCGGCCACGACCTCGTCCTGCACTGCCGCGCGAAGCGCGACGAGGCCGAGGCGGTGCGCGCGGACATCGAGGCCATGGGCCGCGCCGCGCGCGTGCTGCAGTTCGACATCGCCGACCGCGAAGCCTGCCGCGCCGCGCTGGAAGCCGACGTGGCACGGCACGGCGCGCCCTACGGCGTGGTGTGCAACGCCGGGCTCACCCGCGACGGCGCGTTCCCCGCGCTCTCCGACGAGGACTGGGACCGCGTGCTGCGCACCAACCTCGACGGCTTCTACAACGTGCTGCATCCGCTGGTGATGCCGATGATCCGCCGCCGCGCGCCGGGCCGCATCGTCTGCATCACCTCGTTGTCCGGACTGATCGGCAACCGCGGCCAGGTCAACTACAGCGCGTCGAAGGCCGGCGTGATCGGCGCGGCCAAGGCGCTGGCGGTGGAACTGGCCAGGCGCAGGATCACCGTGAACTGCGTGGCACCGGGCCTGATCGACACCGACATGCTGGACGCCGACGTGCCGGTGGAGGACATCCTCAAGGCCATTCCCGCGCAGCGCGCCGGCACGCCGGAGGAAGTCGCCGCCGCGGTGGCCTTCCTGGCCAGCTCCGAAGCCGGCTACATCACCCGCCAGGTGCTCGCCGTCAACGGCGGCCTGTGCTGAGCGCGGCGAACCATGGCAGCATGCCGGTTCCGCGCACCCTTCACGACGGTTGCCCACCCAGCCCACCCAAGGAGACAGAAACGCATGAAAGCACTCACTCTCGGCCTCGCCGCCTTGCTCCTGGCCGTTCCGGCCGCCGCCATGGCCAGTGACAAGGTGATCCACCTGTCGTTCGAGAACGGCGTGGCGGCTGCGCAGAAGGCCGGCCTGATCGACGGCAGCGTGAAGTTCTACCTGGCCGGCAGCGGCCCGCAAGGCAAGGTGGTCAACGACAACGTCACCATCAACCGCAAGACCAATGCCTTCGGCAAGAGCGACGAGGAAACCTGCAACCACGTGCTCGCCACCGATCTCATCTACCTGCAGAACGAGGCCACGCAGGCCGGTGCCAACGCCGTGACGGACATCGTCAGCAACTACAACGACACCCAATTCAGCGACGGCCAGAACTACGAATGCCACAAGGGCTTCCTGATGTCCGGCGTCGCGCTGAAGGCCAGGCTGGTCAAGCTGCCCTGAGCGTCGACCCGCCCGAAACCCGATGAACGGGACGCCGGCCATGCGCCGGCGTTTCCGTTTCGCGCCGGGGACTTGATGCGCCGCGGAACCGCCTGCACTGCCGGCACGCTATCATTTGCGTCCCGATTCCCCTGGAATGCCGTCCATGCGTCCCTTCCCGCTAGGCGAAGAAATCGACCTGCTGCGCGACACCGTGCACGCGTTCGCCGAGAAGGAGATCGCCCCGCGCGCCACCCAGATCGACCACGACAACCTGTTCCCCGCCGACCTGTGGCGCAAGTTCGGCGAGCTGGGCCTGCTCGGCATGACCATCCCGACCGAGTACGGCGGCACCGGCATGGGCTACCTCGCGCACATGGTGGCGATGGAGGAAATCTCGCGCGCGTCGGGCTCGGTGGGCCTGTCCTACGGCGCGCACTCCAACCTGTGCGTCAACAACATCTTCCACAACGGCAACGAGGCGCAGCGCAAGAAGTACATCCCGAAGCTGTGCTCGGGCGAGTACGTGGGCGCGCTGGCGATGAGCGAGCCCGGCGCCGGTTCCGACGTGGTGGGCTCGATGAGCTGCAAGGCCGAGCTGCACGGCGACACCTGGATCGCCAACGGCTCGAAGATGTGGATCACCAACGGCCCCGACGCCGACGTGCTGCTGGTCTACATGCGCACCGCGCCGCGCCCCGCCGGCAGCCGCTGCATGACCGCCTTCATCGTCGAGAAAGGCATGAAGGGTTTCAGCACCGCGCAGAAGCTGGACAAGCTCGGCATGCGCGGCTCGAACACCTGCGAGCTGGTGTTCGAGGATTGCGAGATCCCCGCCGGGAACATCGTGGGCGAGGTGAACGAAGGCGTGCGCGTGCTGATGAGCGGCCTGGACACCGAGCGCCTGGTGCTCTCCGGCGGCCCGATCGGCCTGATGCAGGCGGCGCTGGACCTCACCCTGCCCTATGTGCGCGAGCGCAAGCAGTTCAATGCGCCGATCGGCACCTTCGAGATCATGCAGGCCAAGGTGGCCGACATGTACACCGCGCTGCAGTCCTCGCGCGGCTTCGCCTACATGGTGGCGCAGCAGTTCGACGGCGGCGTGAAGTCGCGCATCGACCCCGCCGCCTGCCTGCTCAACGCCTCGGTCAATGCGGTGAAGGTGGCGCTGGAGGCGATCCAGTCGCTGGGCGGCAACGGCTACATCAACGAATTCCCCGCCGGCCGCCTGCTGCGCGACGCCAAGCTGTACGAGATCGGTGCCGGCACCAACGAGATCCGGCGCATGCTGATCGGCCGCGAGCTGTTCCACGGCAAGGCGTGACCGCGCGCATCCGGCAACGGTAGGAGCGGCTCCTACAATGCCGCCGCACTGCGGATCGCCGCACCCTCGGTGCGGTGCATGTCGAACACCAGCACCTCGTTGTCGCCGGCCTTGAGCCATGGCGCGGGGCAGTACAGCCGCTGCTGCGGGCCCAGGTTCCAGTAGCGGCCCAGCAGGTGGCCGTTGACCCACAGGTAGCCCTTGGCCCAGTCCGCCATGTCGAGGTAGCAGTCGCCGGGCTGCGCGAGTGGGAACCTGCCCTTGAAGAACACGCCGGGGCGCGTCGGCTTGCCGCGCAGCGGCCTGAGCCCGGCCAGCCAGGCATCGCCCAGCGGCAGGCTCACCGCCTCCCAGCCTTCCTGCGGCTTGCCGTCGAGCCGCACCTCGCCGACGAGGCCCTTGCGGTCGGCCATGGCCTGGCCGTAGCCCACGTGGCCGAAGCTGTCGATCAGGATTTCCAGTGGCGCCTCGCCCTTGGTCGCCGGCAGTTGCACCGTGTTGCCGGCGTGCAGCCTCGGATGCTGCATGCGCGAGACGTAGTCGACATAGTGGCCGCCGTGGAACACCGTGGCGTAGTCGCGCACACCGTCGACGACCAGTTCGCCACCACCCTGCACCTGGCGGCGATACAGCACCATGCCGTGGTCCTGGCCGAACAGCAGTTCGTTGGGTTGCGGGCGTCGCACCGGCTTCGCGGCGGGCAGGTTGTCCCACAGCGCAGCGTGCGGCTGCGGCGTGAACGGCGCGAAGCCCGTCATCGGCGGCGTGGGCGGCAGCTCGGGCAATGGCTGCGCCGTGTGCGCGGCGAGCAGCTTGCGGAAGACGTGGTAGTCCGCCGTCGGCGCACCGTGCTCGTCGATCGGCGCGCCGTAGTCGTAGCTGGTAATGACGGGCTGGAAATTCGAATAGTCGTTGTCGGCATTGGCGCCCGCGCCGAAGCCGAAGTTGCTGCCGCCATGCACCACGTACATGTTGAACGAGCGGCCTTCGGCCAGCAGCGTGGCCAGCGTGCCAGCGAAGTCACCGCGCGAGAAATCCTTGTCGCCCCAGTGGGTGATCCAGCCGGGATAGCCCTCGCCCATCCACACCGGCATCTCGCCGGCGATGGACTGCGCGCCCGCGAAATCGGTGTCGCCGTCCAGGCCCAGCGCGGTGCCGGGCAAATAGGTCTTCTGCTTGCGGACCTGGCCCAGCCCGTCGGAGATCGAGAACGGCCCGTGCACGCCGTGCTGTTCCCACAACGCGCGGATCGCCTGGAGGTAGCCGAGGTCGTGGCCAAACGAGGCGTATTCGTTCTCCACCTGCACCATCAGGATCGGCCCGCCGCTGGCAGCCAGCAGCGGCTTCAACACCGGCGCGATGGTGGCGACGTAGCGGCGCACCGCGGCCATGTAGCCGGCGTCGTCTTTGTCGCGCACGCGGATGTGCGGATGGCGCAGCAGGTACGGTGGCAGGCCGCCGTAATCCCACTCGCCGCAGATGTAGGGACCGGGGCGCAGGTACACCCACATGCCCTCTTCCTGGCAGGTGCGGATGAACTTCGCGAAGTCGCGGCTGCCGGTCTCGAGGTCGAACACGCCCGGTTCGGATTCCAGCGCGTTCCACATCAGGTAGATGGAGATCGTGTTGAGCCCCATCGCCTTCGCCATGCGGATGCGCTGGCGCCAGTACCCGGCGGGGATGCGGATCGGGTGCATCTCGCCGCTGCGGATCTGGAACGGCTTGCCGTCGAGCAGGAAGTGTTGTGCGGAAAATTCGAAACGATGCGGCCGGCCATCCGGCCTGATGCCGACCATAGCCGCGGCGGCACGCGCACTGCCGATGCGCCACCCGGTGCCCAGGGCCAATGGAGTCAGCACGCTCAGGCGCAGGAAGGTTCGACGTTGCATGCGTACTCCTCGTTGGACGTCGTCAGTGGCGGCTGTGCGGCCAGCGCACCTGCAGGGGGTTCGACCAGCGCATCGAATAATCATACAAATATGACTGCCAGGCACGGAAGCCGGGCATGTCACCCTGTGACCAGGCGGAGCCGGAAGCGAAGCGGATGCTGTCGCCGTCGGCCACGTCGAACAGCGCCCAGGCCGCGTCATGCGAGACCGCGTAGCGTGCGGTTTCGCCCGGCGCCAGCAGCAGCGCGGTGGCGATGCGGCCGGCGCTGGCTTTCTGCGGCATGTCCCACACAGCGATCCGCATGGCACCGTCATGCACGAGATTGGCACCCGCATGCACCGCCACGCCAGCGGCCACGGTAGCGCGCGGCGCGCCTTCGATGCGGTAGCTCACCATCTGCCGGTTGAGATGCGAACCGGCGTCCAGCGTGACGACCTTGTGCTGATGAAACAGCACGTTGCCGACGTGCCACGCCGGATAGTCCACCTCGAAGCGCAGCCGCACCGGCCCCAGCGCGGTGATGCGCACCCGCAAGGCATTGCGCGAGGCCACCGGCGCGCCATCCAGCCAGCCCGCGGTGCCGCCGTCGCCGGGCGTGTGGCCCACGTCGTAGCTGTCCAGGCCGTCGCCGTGGTCGATGTGGTACGACATCGAGGGATCGTTCAAACGCTGCCCTTCGGCGTCGCGCCTGTACCAGGCATCGACCACGTGCCGCGGCGGGCGCTTCGACCACACGTCGATGCCTGGGAACACCTGGCCGGTCTTTTCCAGCGCAGTCCCGTAGATGCGGTACGCCACCTGCTCGTTTTCCCAGGCGAAATCGTCGGCGCGCTCGGGCACGAGGCGTGCGAACAGCGGATTCGGCGTTGCCGGCATCGCAGCGGGCGCGGGGAGGATCTCCAGTTGCTCGGTGGCCTTCGGCGCGATGTCGAGTTGCACCAGCAACCGGTCCGGCGTGGCCCCGCCATCGCTGGCATACGCCTGCACGGGCAACCAGGCGGCACTGCCTTCGACGCGTGCGGCCAAGGCGCGCGAGCGCCACTGCGGCCGCCGTTGCAGCACCTCGGCCAGGGGCAGCGACAGCACTTCGCCATGGCGGGCCAGCGCGAGCGGGTTGCTCACCGCCAGTTCCAGCGGCGCCGATGAAGCCGGTGCTGCATCCGCCGCGGCCAGCCAAAGTGCCGCCAGCAGCGCGATGCCGCCCCCGATGCCGCGTGCCGCCCCCGCCATGCCCGATCTCGCCCGACAGAAAGAATTCGAAAGTTTCAAAAGTTATTGAAACTTTTTGAAACTCTAGCCTAAGCTCGACCCGGCCCACAACATGCCCAGATCCCGGATCGCCATGTCGACCGCACGTCCTGCTCCGTTCCCGTCTTCACCGCGCCTGCTGACGTGCGTGCTGTGCCTGCTCAGTGCGTCGCTGGTGTTGTCGCCTCGACCGGCGCGCGCCGATGATCCCCGGTCCGGCGACGCGCCGGCCAACCCCGGGCCACGCGCGCAGCTCTCCGGCGCGGTGAAACCCGCCGACATCCGTCGCGCCGCTGCACGGGTGGCAGGCTGGCAACTCGCGCGGGTCGAACACCACGACAGCCTGGACTGGACCTTCGCCCCGCTCTACCTCGGCTTCCTCAGCGCCAGCGACCAGTTGCACGATGCGCGTTATGCGGACTACGTGCGCCGCGAAGGCGTACATTTCGCCTGGCGTCTCGGCCCGCGCGTGCACCACGCCGACGACCAGGCGGTGGCGCAGGCCTGGCTGGCGCTGTACGCGCGCGCGCCCGATCCCGCGATGATCAAGCCGCTGCGCGA
This sequence comes from Rhodanobacter geophilus, assembly GCF_040812275.1. Taxonomy (NCBI): domain Bacteria; kingdom Pseudomonadati; phylum Pseudomonadota; class Gammaproteobacteria; order Lysobacterales; family Rhodanobacteraceae; genus Rhodanobacter; species Rhodanobacter geophilus. Next base: position 138,544 of record NZ_JBFOHL010000004.1, read on the forward strand.
CCGCTACGACATGCAGATGCGCACGCCCGACGATCCGCGGCACCCGCTGTGGTGGTGGTGCGACGCGCTGTTCATGGCGCCGGCGACCTGGGCCGGCCTCGCCGACGCCACGCACGACAGGGCGTATCTCGACTACATGGATCGCCAGTGGTGGATCACCAGCGCGCTGCTGTACGACCCGGTGGAGCACCTCTACAGCCGCGATGCCTCCTACCTGCACAAGTACGAACGCAATGGGCAGAAGCTGTTCTGGAGCCGCGGCAACGGTTGGGTGATGGCCGGACTGGCGCGCGTGCTGACACTGATGCCCGCCGACTACCCGCAGCGCCCGCGCTACCTGCAGCAGTTCCGCGAAATGGCTGCGCGGCTGGCGCAACTGCAAGGCCACGACGGCCTGTGGCGCGCGGGCCTGCTCGATGCGGACGCCTACCCGCGCCCCGAAACCTCCGGCTCCGCCTTCATCGTCTATGCGCTGGCCTGGGGCGTGCACCACGGCGTGCTCGACGACGTCACCTATCGCCCGGTCATCGATCGCGGCTGGCGCGGGCTGGTGGGCGAGATCTACGCGGATGGCCGACTCGGCGACATCCAGCCGATCGGTGCCGCTCCCGGCGACTACCCGCCCGGCGCCAGCCACGTGTACGGCGTAGGCGTCTTCCTGCTCGCCGCCGGCGAAGTCGAAGCACTGAGCGGGAAGAAATCGCGATGAACGCACGCCACCGCCTTCCCGCCGCCCTGCTCACCCTCGCCTGCACGACCGCGCACGCCGCCGATGCACCGCGCTGGTGGTGCCCGCTGGCGACGCCATCGCCCGCCAGCGCAAACGATACCGTGGTGACCGATGCACTGGCGCACCTGCGCGACCAGCCGCACCCCATGGCCCACCTGCACACGCAAGGCCTGCTGCCGCACCAGGGCATCCACGACGCCAGCGACGCAGCCGAGCACGACTGGCCGCTGGCGCTGCGCGCCGCAGTGGCATGGCGCCTGCGCGGCAAACCGGAGCTGCTGCAGCAGGTGACGCGCTATCTCGACGCCTGGGCCACCACCTACCAGCCCGACTTCAATCCCATCGACGAGACCAACCTCGCCGACCTGTTCCAGGCCTGGGCGCTCACCCGCGATGCCCTGCCTGCTTCCACGCGCGACGCGATGGCCGCGCTGATCCGCCGCATCGCCGAAGGCTATCTCGCGCGACTGCAGGCCAAGACCGGTTCCACCTACATCAACGACATGAACAACTGGCAGAGCCATCGCATCAAGCTGCTCGCCACCAGCGCCGCCGCGCTGGGCGATCCGCAACTCGTCGCCGCCGCGCGCGAGCGGCTGATGATCCAGGTAGCCGCGAACATCCGCCCCGACGGCGGCACGGTGGACTTCGCGCAACGCGATGCCCTGCATTACGTCACCTATGACCTCGAACCACTGGTGCAGGCTGCGCTGGCGCTCTCACCCTACGGCAAGGACAACCTGCTCGAAGCGCGCTCGTCCACCGGCAGTTCCATCGCCGCCGCGCTGGACTGGCTGGCGCCCTATGCCGACGGCCGGCGCACGCACCAGGAATTCGTGCGCACCAGCGAGCCGTTCGACATCGAACGGCAGAGGGCCGGGCTGAAGGGCTACGGCGGCACGTGGGACCCGCGCAACAGCGCCGCGCTGTATGCGCAGGCGACGGTGCTGATACCGAAGTACCGAGCACTGGCCGGACGGCCGGGCGATGCACCGCCCGTGCTCCAGGTCTGCACGCCAACCCAGGAACACAAGTGATGAACCGCCTCGCACTCGCAGCACTCGTGCTCGCCACCGGTCTTGGCATGCCCGTGTGCCAAGCCAGCGAAACCACCACCGCATGGCACGACCAACGCTTCAATGCGGATGTCGGGGGTGTAGTGGGCCGTTCCGACATCGTGCTGAAGCATCCCAACCTGCGCGCCGACGAGGCCATGCCGCTGGGCAACGGACGCCTCGGGCTTGCCGTGTGGTCGGAAGCCGGCCTGACCCTGCAGCTCAACCGCGCGGACACCTTGCCGGGCCGCCTGTCGCCGGGCCAGGTGGTGCTGACCGGCCTCAAGCGCCTGGCCGAAGCGCCCGACTATGCGGGCCGGCTCGACCTCCATGACGGCGAATTCCGCGAAAGCGGCGCGGGCATGCATGCCACGGTCTACGTGCAACCCGACACCGATGTCGCCGTGATCGAAGTGCGCGGCGCCGATCCGAACACACGGCAATCGGTGCTGCTGCACCTGTGGCAACCGCGCAAGCCGCAGGCCGTCGCGCAGCATGGCGTCGCTGCGCTCGCCGAAACGTGGAAGGACATCGGCGAAGCCGGCGCGTCCGGGCAGACCTTCGGTTCGCTGGCCGCAGTCACGGCGCACGCCCGCGACGTGCGCGTGCAGGCACAAGGGCCGCAGGCGGTGGAACTGTCGTTCAAGCCCGATGCGGACGGCTCGTTCCGCGTGCTGGTCGCCGCACCGGAGTGGAAAGGCGGCGATGCCACGCAGCGCGCGCGGCAACTGCTCGCCGACGCCGGCAGGATTCCCGTCAGCGCGCATCGCGACTGGTGGCACGCGTTCTGGCAGCGCGCCGGCCTGATGAAACTCGGCTCCGCCGACGGCAGCGCCGAGTACATGGAAAACCTGCGTGCCATCGACCTGTACGCCACCGCCGCCGAAAGCCGCGGCCCGCTGCCCGGTTCGCAGGCCGGCATCGCCGACCTGTTCTCGCCGTTGCGTGACACACACCAGTGGGCGCCGTCCGCGTACTGGCACTGGAACCTGCGCATGCAAGTGGCCGCTAACCTCGGCGCGGGCCTGTATCGCCTGAACGAACCCTACTTCAACCTCTATCGCAGCAACCTCAGCAACATCGAGGCTTGGACCCGCGCGCAGATGGACGGCCGCCCCGGCGCCTGCGTGCCGGAAACCATGCGCTTCAACGGCGACGGCTACGAGGACGAAAGCTGGCTGAAGCAGCCCGGCCTCAACTGCAGCGCGAAGTCCGAGCCGTATTACAACGCGCGCACGCTGTCGACCGGCGCCGAAGTGTCGCTGTGGATCTGGCAGCAATACCTCACCACGCAGGACCACGCCTTCCTCGTCGCCAACTACCCGGTGATGGCCGCCTCGGCGCGCTTCCTGCTCGCCTACGCCAGGCCGGCCACGGACGGACTGCTGCACACCGCACCATCCAATGCGCACGAAACGCAGTGGGATGTGCGCGACCCCACCACCGACGTCGCGGCGATGAGGGCACTGTTCCCCGCCGTCATCGCCGCTGCGCACGCCCTGCATACCGACGCCGCACTGGTCGCCCGGCTGCAGCAGGCACTGCCGAAGCTTCCGCCGTTTCCGCTGGAACACACCGGCGATCGCGCCGTGATCGGCCTGTCGTCCGATCCGGGCGCGCGTATCAACAACAGCGAAAACATCGGCCTCGAACCCGTCTGGCCCTACGGCCTGATCGGCGACGGCGGGACACTGCACGCGACCGCCGTGCGCACCTACCTGCAGCGGCCGAACAAGCTCGAGGACGACTGGAGCCTTGACCCCATCGATGCCGCGCGGCTGGGGCTGGCCGACGAGATGAAGACGGCGCTCGTCCAGCTCACCGGGAAATACCAGCAGTACCCGTCCGGTTTCGCCCATTTCGTAGGGTCAGAGTTCTATGTGGAGCAGGCCGGCGTGGTCGCGGCGGCGCTGCAGGAGGGGCTGGTGCAGGACTACGATGGCCTGATCCGCATCGCTCCCGCATGGCCGAAGGGCTGGAATGCCGACGCCACCGTTTACATCCGCTCGCGCAGCAAGGTCGACCTGCAGGTACACGACGGCGTGCCGGGCACGGTGGTGATCGAGGCCGGCGCCGACGGCGACATGGCGGTGCGCAATCCGTGGCCCGGCAATGCCGCGGAAGTCGTCGTGTCCGCCAGCAGCCAGCGCGTGGCCGAAGCGAACGGCCAAGGCGTGCTTCGCTTCCGCGCACAGGCCGGCAAGGCCTACCTGGTCCAACGCGCCGACCAGCCCCATGCGAAGCTTCCGTTCGCCGCCATCGACGGGACCGCCGCCGGCAAACCGAAAGCGCTGGGTACGCGGCATATCGGCCTGCCCTGACGCGGTGCCCACGCTTCAATCGTGCAGGTTGATGTCGCCACGAATCGGCGCGGCGCGCGTGCGATGGAAATCCAGCACCAGGATCTCGTTGGCGCCCTTTCGCCACCAAGGCGCGGGGCAATACAACCGCTGCTGCGGGCCCAGGTTCCAGTAGCGCCCGAGCAGGTGGCCGTTGACCCACAGGTATCCCTTGTGCCACGCGCTCATGTCCATGTAGGCATCGGCATCGGTTTCGCGCGTTACTTCGGCACGGAAGAACAGGCCAGGTCGATCGGGAGCGGACGGCGCAGGCGCATTGCGCAGGCGCTGCAGCAGCGCGTCGTCCACCGGCAGGCTGTACACGTCCCAGTCCAGCAGCGTCTGCCCATCCAGCAGCGCGTTGCCCAGCAGCCCCTTGCGGTCGCCGCGCTGCTGCGCAAAGCCGATGTGGCCGAAGCTGTCGATCAGCACGTCGAGCAGTCGCTCCTGCCCGTCCAGCGCGAACTTACCCGTTGTATGCAAGCCGGGTTTGACGATGCGCGAGACGTAGTCCACGTAGTTGCCGCCCGCGAACACCGTGGCGTAGTCATGCACGCCATCGAGCTGCAGCCGCTTGCCACGCACGCGCTTGCGATAGAGCACCATGCCCTGGTTCTGGCCGAACAGTTCCTCGTTGGAGCGCGGCTCGTGCACCTTCCGCGGCGATGGCAGCAGATCCCACAGCGAGGCCACCGGCTGCGCCAGCACCGGATCGAAGCCCGCGATGGGCGGCGTCGCCGGCACTTCGGGCGGGCTGCGTTGCTGGTGTTGTGCGAGCAATGCGCGGAAACGGTGATATGCCGGCGTGGGCGCGCCGTGCTCGTTGATCGGCGCGGCGTAGTCGTAGCTCGTCGTCACCGACGAGAAATCGCTGCCGTCCATGCGCGAGCCGCCGCTGGAGGTGAGACCGAAGTTGGTGCCGCCATGCACCACGTAGAGGTTGAACGAGCGACCGGTGGCCAGCAGCTGCTTCAGCGTCGGCTCGAAAGTATCCTGCTGGAAACCAGGATCGCCCCAGTCGGACAGCCAGCCCGGGTAGCCCTCGCCCATCCACACCGGGTGGTCGCCGGCGATCGCCTGCGCCGCGTCGAAATCGGTGTCGCCGTCCAGGCCCAGCGCCACACCCGGCAGGTAAGTGTGCGTGGACTGGATCTGGCTGAGCCCGTCGGAAATCGAGAACGGGCCCTCGATACCACGCTCCAGCCACAGCTGGCGCAACGCTTCGAGGTAGCCGAGGTCGTGGCCGTACGAGGCGTATTCGTTCTCGATCTGCAGCATCAGGATCGGCCCGCCGTTCGCCACCAGCAGCGGCGCGATGCGCGGCGCGACGTGGTCGAAGTAGCGGCGCACCGCGGCCATGTAGCGCGTATCGTCCCTGGTACGCACGACGATGGTGGGATCGCGCAGCAGGTACGGCGGCAGGCCGCCGAAATCCCATTCGGCGGCGACGAAGGGACCTGGGCGCAGGTACACCCACATGCCCTCCTCCGCGCACAGGTGGATGAAGCGCACGAAGTCGCGCGCGCCGCCGGTCATGTCGAACACCCCGGGCTCGGACTCATAGGCGTTCCACATCAGGTACAGGCTGACGGTGTTGAGGCCCATCGCCTTCGCCATGCGGATGCGTTGCCGCCAGTACACGGGCGGGATGCGGACCGGGTGCATCTCGCCGCTCATGATCTGGAATGGTTTTCCGTCGAGCAGGAACTGCCGCTTGCCGAAGCTGAAGCGGTGCGGCTTGCCGTCGTTCGGCCGCGGCGCGTGTTCGTCGTGCGCGGGAAGCGCATCGGCACGCAGGCGGAAATCCGCGGCCAGCGTGCCGGCCACGCCCAGCGCGCCGAGTTTCAGGAAGTGCCTGCGTTGCATCGGCGTTTCTCCTACTGCTTCGGACAAGCCGGCGGCACGCGGATGGGCAAGCCTGGCCGGGGATGACCGATCCGCGCGCCGGCCGCGCGTTGTATGGCCAGCGCCGCCGCAGGCAAGGTCTTCAGGCCGGTGAAGTTGGGCGACCACAGCTTGGTGGGGCCGGGGTTGTGCGGCTTGCCCGCGGTATCGGTCCAGTTGCCGACGATGCGCAGGTGGCCGCTCCACGATGCCCAGGCGCTCACCCACGAGCCCAGCACCACATTGTGCTCAACATCAAAGTACGTGCTGTGCTCGTCGAGGTAGATGCCATTGCCTTCGCCGCTGTGGCGCATGTCGATGGCGTTGCGCAGCACGCATGAAGTGTCGGGGGTCGACTGCGCCTGCGTGTAGATCGCGCCGCCGTCGGCCAGCTGCAACATCACCCGCTCGATGCGGTTCGCCACAATGTGGATGGCCGACTCCACCGGCGCGTCGCCCTCGTAGTCCCAGCCCCAGCCCACCGAGATGCCGCTGTACGGCAGGTCGCTGAGGGTGTTGTGCGCGATCTCCAGGCCGTTCACGAAGCCGGCCATGATCGCCACATTGTCGCGGTAGGCCAGCGCGACATGGTCGATGCGGTTGTCGGCGACCACGACGTCGGAGGTCTTGCCGGCCGGATCGGCGGGGTGCCCTTCCGTATCGCCGACGAACACCGCACCGCCGCCGAGGTCGGTGAAGCGCGAGTTCGTCACCGCTGCACCGTGTGTGCCGCCCGCCAGGGCGATGCCCGCTGCCGCGAGCTGCCGGAAGCTGTCGCGGTCGAACACGATGTCGCGTCCCGCTTCCACGTCGACAGCGCGGCCTGTGCGCGTCATGCCTTCGCCGTTGTCGGGCAGCGCGGTGCGGCTGTTGCCATCCACCAGGTAGCCGGCCTGCAGGGACACGTAGCCATCGCCGGACTTCGGCTTGCGCCATTCAGTGCCGGCGAAGGTGATGCCGCTGAACACCAGGTCGTGCACTGGCGCCTTGAGGGTGCCTTTCAACACAAGGAGCTGTTCAAGTACGGGCAGCTCGATGGACGGCGCGCGCGTGGCTTCCTCGGGCGATGGCCGATAGCTAAGCACGCGCTGCACCGCGTCCACCGTATAGCTGCCGGACGTGGAAGGGTCGCCGGCAAGGTTCTCGAACCAGTCCACGCCGGCGTAGTACTTGCCCACGGGACTGGCCACCGACCAGCCGTTCTTCGCGGAGTCCAGCGTGACGTTGTGCCAGCACGGCTGTGCCAGATCGACGCGGCCCCTCCCCAGTGCGACCACGCGGCAACGGAAGTCGCGCCAGCGTTCGTGCATCACCGCCAGCGAGCTCACCTGCAATGCGTGCAGGATCGCCGGCGGCACGTTCGACAGGCCCTTGGCATCCACCACACAGTGCGGGCAAGCTGCGGTACGTGCCGGCCAGCGGCGCCGGTCGTCGACATAGACGCTCGACGGAGCATCTCCCGCCGGCAATGCAAAACGCCACAAGGCGCCCTCGCGCGTGCCCTGCAAAAGTCGGGCACCGGACAGTACTGGGTGCGCCCCTGGCGCCGCCTGCCAGCGCACGGGGCGGCCTTTCGCGCCGCTGTCCGCCGCGTCGAACTGCAGCGGTTGCTGCAGTCGATAGGTGCCGTCCTGCAATTGCACGGTGATGTCGTCATGGCCCTGGATGCGCAACGCGCGAACCTTCGCCTGCGCTGCCTGCAGCGTGCAAGGCGACGATGCCTCGCATGCACCATTGGCCGAACCGGCCGGCGCGACGTGCAAGGTTTCCGCACGGCATGCGAGGGGCAGCAGAACCATGCACAGCCATGCCGTCAGCACAAACCGGCCATGCGAAGCCCAGCTCCCACCGTGGAAGCTGTCGGGGGTGAGAATCCGGATTTGCCGTGGTGCACTGCTCCGGCCGGACCCGCTCCCGGCTGGATTCGCGCCCTCCATGGCGCGCACCCCTTTCGGGGCCGGCCTCGCCGTTCCGCAGGCGCTCCTGCGCCTGCAGGTCGCCACCCTCTCCCGCAGGGAGAGGGATTCACTCGTCAGCGGTCGCACAGGCAGCATGTGCTTCTCCGGATGCATCGGGCATTCCTCATTTCAGCGACGGGATCGCGGCATGAATCACGGCTTGCAGGCTCCGAGTCGTTGCGCCACGTCGGAGGCCAGTTGCCACGGATCACCCTGCGGTGTGGTCGGCTCGGTTGTGCGCGAGACCGTCCACGCGTGCTCCATCGCGTACCAGTCGATCTTCGCCGGCGGCTTGCGCGTCGCCAGTGACTGTTCCAGCGACGCGAAGAAGCGCCGCCAGCGCGGCGCGTACAGGCCGCTCACCAGGCCGGCCAGCTCGCGGTTGGCATAGTCGTGCAAGCCGCCTTCGTCGGCGCCCTGGCGCCCGCCCCAGGTAGTGATGAGCGTGCGCTGGTCGTATTCGAACTGCGCCGCTTCGGCATCGTCGGCCGCTGCCGCCTGCGCTGGCGCGAGCCAGTTGCCGAGCAGGAAATCCGGATCGCTGGCGAGCAGGCGATCGAGCAGCGCCATGTCGTCCAGCCATTCGCTGTCGAGTGCATGCAGACGCGCGGCGTCCTTCGCACCGTAGGCTGCCTCGATCCGTGGCAGCAATGCGCGGGCGCGGTTGGCCAGCGTCTGCCGCGCCACGTCCACCACGTCGTGGCGATAGGCGCTGGTGGCGCGCAGCGCGGGCGCCACCTGCAGCAGTTCGCAGATGGCCCGGCCGAAATGCCCGGCGTCGTAGCGCATCGCCCTGGGCGACCAGGTCGCCGCCGTGGATGCGTCTTCCGAAGGCCGCGCCTCGAACAGGCTGTCCTGCGGCTCCGAGTCGCCGTCCGACGGCATGGCGTAGGCGGTTTCGCCGAGGATGCGCCACGCGGCTTCGGCATGCGCGTCGGCGCCGCCGTAGCGGTAATCGGCATAGGTCTTGAACCACGCGGTTTCGTCCTTCGGCACCGGCTCCCACGCCAGCGCGGTGAACAGGGCGAACGCCGCCGGGTCGATGCCGCTGCCCTCGGGCATCCAGGCGATGCCGTGCAGCGTGCTGCCCGGCTTGTCGCGCCACGCCGCGAAGCGCCTGAGCCACACGCCGGCATTCGCGCCCAGCGTGCTGTGGCCGCCGAAGTTGGGGATGCTGCCGAAGGCATACGGCGTGCCGTGCCAGTCCTTCTCGCGGTCCAGCCCGTCGTAGCGGTCCGACAGGCCGTCGACGACCAGCAGTTGCCGGCGGTCCACCGCATCGAGCACCGCCGGCAACGGGTTGTGCTGCCAGCCCAGCAGCACCCAGCGCGCACCCGGATGCGCGGCCTGCAACGCGGCCATCACGCCGCGCGCGGCGCCAGCCACCGCCACGTTGCCGGCGCGGCCGCCTTCGTGCAGCAGGTCCATCTTGTACATCGTGCTGTCGCCGAACAGCGCACGCTGCCGACGGTAGAAATCCGCCGCGACCTTGGCATAGAGCGGATCACGCGGATCAAGCCAGTCCGGCCGCGTGAAGCCCGCCCACATGCCCTGCGGCACCACGTTCGCGCCAGGATGCTTCGCCGCGAAACCCGGCGGCACGGTGCCAAACCAGCCGGGGAACACCGGCGTGATGCCCAGCTCGCGCAGGCGTGCCACGATCTTCCGCGCCACCGCCACGCGACGCGCGTACTGCCGCGGCGACAGCGGCGCGTCGAAGCCGGACATGTTCTGCAGCAGCCACCACGGCTGGTGCGCGGTGGCGGGAATCCACGCGCGCATCACCGCGTCGGTGTAGCCAAAATCCTGGAAGGTGCGGCGGTATACCTCCTCGGTGCCGACCGTCATGAGTACTTCGTTGATGCCATGCAAGGCGAGCAGGTCGATCTTGTGCTCCCACGCCGGCCACGCCAGGTAGGCGTTGGAATAGCCGTCGTCGGTATCGTTCAGCGCGTAGCGATCCGGCACGGCAGCACGATGTTCGATGGGCGACGACGGCGCCGGTAGCGTGGCCGGCAAGCGGGAAAGGCTGTCGCCAGGCCAACCGATGGACACGTGCGCCGCTTGCTCCAGATACGTTTCCACGCCGGTGAGGATGACCGCCGGCGAGGTGCCCGCCACCACGATGTGCCCCCGCGTGCCGCTGATGCGGAAGCGATCCGCGCCCTGCCCGCGATCCAGCGCGACCAGGGCGAACTGCGCCTGTTGCTTCGGCAGCAGGCGCAGCAAGGCCGCGCGTGCCGGCGCGGTGTCGAAGGCCGGTTGCGCCGGCGTGGCGGCAAAGGCCGCGGGCATTCCGGCACATGCCAGCAGCAGGCATGCCAGCAGTCGTTGCAGGGGGCGTTTCATATCGCGTTCCTCGCAATCACGTCGCGGTAGAACCGCGAGCTGAGTTTCGGCGTGCGCTTCTGCGTGGCGAAATCCACCCAGGTGATGCCGAAGCGCTCGGAATAGCCGCGGCTCCATTCGAAGTTGTCCAGCAGGCTCCACAGGAAATAGCCGCGTACCGGCGCGCCGTCCGCGATGCCGCGTTGCAGCTCGCCGAGGTACTGCCGCAGGAACATCACGCGGTCGATGTCCAGCACGCGCCCCTCGGCGTCCGGCGCCGCCGTGCTGGAGGTACCGTTCTCGGTGATGTAGATGGCGCCGATGCCCAGTGCTTCCGCCATCAGCTTCGGCCCCCAGTACAGGGCATCCGGCGCGAACTGGATCCAGCTGCTTTGCATGCGCGGGTACGATGCAGGGAACGGCACCGCCTCGTAGCCGCGCTCGTTGTCGGCGGCGATGTAGTAATTGCCCGTGTAGATGTTGAGGCCCTGGAAATCGGTCTTGCTGCCGATGATGCGCATTTCTTCGGCCGTGAACTTCGGCGCGGCCGCGCCCAATGTCTCGAGGTACAGGTCGGTGTAGCGGCCAGTGTGCATGGCGGTGAGGTAGCCGGCGTTCTCCTCCACCGCGGCCTTGCGCGCGGCGGCCACGTGCTCGGGGGCATCGAAGGCTGGCATGGGTGCGTCGATGCCTTCGGCCGAACCCACCCTGGTCTTCGCGTTGGTGGCTGTGCGTATCGCCTGCACGGCCAAGCCATGGCCCAGCAAGGCATGGTGCCGCGCCTGCTGCAGTGCCTGCCCTTTCAGCCCCAGCCCCGGCGCCATCGCAGTGCTGCCGTAGCCGTTGCCGATGAAGGTGCTGATCTCGTTCATGGTCATGAAATGGCTCACGCGACCATCGAGCTGACCGGCCATGTAGCCGGCGTAATCGGCGAAGGCCTTGGCGGTATCGCGGTTCTGCCAGCCGCCCTTGCGTTGCAGCGCCTCGGGCAGATCCCAGTGATAGAGCGTGCAATACGGCTCGATGCCGGCCGCGTGCAGCGCATCGACCAGCCGCTTGTAGTAATCCACGCCCTTGGCATCCGGGCGGCCCGCGCCATCGGGAAAGATGCGCGGCCAGGCCACCGAGAACCGATACGCGCCCACGCCAAGCGCGTGCATCAGGGCGATGTCCTCGGGATAGCGGTGGTAGTCGTCGTCGGCCACGTCGGCGTTGCTGCCATCGACGACTTTGCCCGGCGTGTGCGCATACACGTCCCAGATCGACTCGCCCCGCCCATCCGCTCCGGTCGCCCCCTCCACCTGATAGGCCGCGGTGGCGGTACCCCACACGAAGCCCCTGGGGAAGGCACGCTTCGCCGCGTTGCCTTGCGCGTCCGTGGCTGCGACTGTTGCCGCGCGCGTTTTCGCCGCCAGCGGCATGGCGCATGCCGCCGCGAGGCCGCCGATGGCCTTGGTGAATTGCCGGCGTGTCAGGATGGGATTCATGCGTGGGCCTCTGCGTTTATTTGGTCTTGCGCGCCAGCGTGAAGGCGTCGATCAGCTTGCCTTGGCTGTCCGTCACCCGGACCTTGAGTTCGGTGCCGGTGGCTTCCACCCAGGCCACCTGGTCCTGCCCGACGACGAGGATGGGGAAGTCGTTGCCCTGCTCGCCGGGCTTGATGTGCTTGAAATAGTGCAAGTGGCCGGCGATGAAGAGATCCACGTGCGCCTGGTTGGCCAGTCGCGCCCACTTCGCGTTGTCGCCGCCGGTCCAGCCCCAGTCCGGCTGGTGGCGGAACACCACGGTGAACGGTGCGCTGCACGTGCGCGCGTCGGACAATGCCGCGCCAAAGCGGACCAGGCCTTCGCGGCGGTAATCGCGCAGGTCGTTGAGGCCGGCATAGACGTTGGTGTCGTCGGGCTTGTCCTCGCCCGTGTCCACCACGATCAGGTGCAGCGGGCCGTCGTCGCGCACGTAGTCGTAGCGGCCGCCCTGCTCATGCAGGTATAGGCCGAGCTGCCGCGCGAACGGGCCGCGGTATTCGTGGTTGCCGCGCACGTACAGCAGCGGTGTGCTGCCGCCGAGACCCTCCGCAGCGGGCGAAAGGAAGACGTCCTTGAACTGCTGTTCGCTCGCCGCCCAGTTCACCGTGTCGCCCAGGTGCGCCACGAAATCCTCGGGCGTCTTGCCGATCTCGCCGAGCAGCGTGTGGATGCGCGGCACCTTCTCGTGCGTGTCGGTGATCACCGCGAAGCGCGCGCTCGTATGTGCCGGATCGAGCGTGGTGAAGCGCGGGGTCGCACCTTGCACGGTGTTGCCCCGCTCGGGCCGGTAGGGCTTGACCGCCACCACGCGGCGCGCGGCCACCTGGTACCGGTAGGTATGGCCCGGTTCGAGGCCGCCGATCACCACACGGTGGAAAGTGCCGACGTCGAGCAGGCCGTCGTGTCCGGCCACCGCCGCGTGGTCCAGCCCGTGTTCGCCATAGCGCACGGTGCCGTCGCTGTCGCTGTCGGTCATCCACTCCACCACCACCGAAGTGCCGGACACATCGAGCAGCAGCGGTGGCATGGTGATTGCCGGGGTGCTGTTCCACACCTTGCAAGGCGCATCCGCATCGTCATCGTGGAAGGGCTGGGCCTGCTTGGTGGCGGCCAGTGCGGGCAACGCCAGCAGCAGGCCGGCCAGGGCCTGGCCGAAACGCGGCCGGCGGGATGGCCTGGGCGAACATGCACGGGACACCGGCCTTCATCCTCCGTGCGAGGGCACGGCCGGATGCACCAGCGGCGCAAGCTCCACGGCTTCGATGGTGGCCGGCAGGCGGTCACCCTTGTGGAATGGCGCGACGGGCGTCAGCTCGACCTGCATTGCATACGGGAAGGCGCGCGGGTCGCGGCTCACGCGCACGCTGGCGGTGCCCTCGCCTGCCGGCAACGCCAGCCGATGGGGATGGCCATCCACCCAGACATCCAGTGGCGCCGGCGCATGCGCGCCGCGGCAATGCACGATCAGCACGTAATCGCCCGCACCGGCCTGCGCATGCCAGCGCAGCTTGTAGAGGGTGGACGGATCGTCGTAGCCGTAGCCGTTGTAGTTGAGGAAGTGCTCGGCCTGCGCCGCCGCGAGATCCACGCGGCCGTCCGCGCCCGGCGCCACGGCATCGGGCCGCACGTGGAGGGTGCCGTCGAGCGGAATCGCCAGCACCGGCATGTAGCCCGCCTTGCCCAGGCCGCCCACCTTCACGCTCGCGCCCGACACACCGGCCGTGACGCTGCCGACACTCGCCTGCGCATCGCCCAGCACATGTGCCTGCCCGAAGCGGGTATCGACCACGCCGGGAAGATGCAGCACGCCGTCCGCCGGCGGCTTCTCCACGAACAGGTACAGCGTGTGGGCACCCAGCGTGGCGTAGCCGAAATCCAGCTTCTTGAACGGCGAAGCATGCGTGCCGTAGACCGCCTCGCCGCGCGGCTTGAGCCATGCGCCGATGCCACGCAGCACGCCTGCCTCGTAAGGCACCACCGAGCCATCGCCTTCCGGGCCGATGTTGAGGATGTAGTTGCCGCCGGCGCTCACCACACGCACCAGCCGCGCGATGTTCTCGCGCACCTTGCCCTGCAGGTCGTCGCGCACCTGCCAGGAACGGTAGCCCCAGGTTTCGGGGAACATCGACGCGGGCGATTGCCAGGGCTCTTCCATGCCCTCGCCCGGCTCGCTGTTGTCGCCCATCACGCTGAAATCGCCCTGGTGGTTCCACACGCGGCCGGACACCATCGCCTGCGGCTGCAGCTCGTGCACAGTGCGGGCGAAGCGCGCGCTCTGCGCCGGCGTGGGCTTGCCCATGTCGAACCACACTTCGCTGATAGTGCCGTAATGGCTCATCAGCTCGCGGATCTGCGCCACGTTGAAGTCGGCCTGCGCGGGCGTGATCGGGTTGTCGTTGTCGGGCCGGTACTGGCCGTGCATCCAGTGCCAGTCGATGGTGGAGTAATACACGCCGAACGGCATGTGCGCCCGCGCGCAGGCGTCGGCCAGCTCCTTCACCACGTCGCGCCCGTACGGCGTGGCATCGACGATGTCGTACCTGTCCTGCGCGGTGTGGAACATCGCGAAACCGTCGTGGTGCTTGGCGGTGAGCACGATGAACTTCATGCCCGCGGCTTTCGCCAGCGCCACGATGGCATCCGGATCGAACTTCTCCGGGTCGAAGCGCGTGGCCAATGCTTCGTACTGGCCGATCGGCACCGGCGCGAAGGACTGGATCTGCTCGCTGTAGCCCTGCGTGATGCGCTTGCCGTGCCATACGCCGCCCAGCATCGAATACAGGCCGAAGTGGATGAACAGGCCGAACTTGCGTGCCTGCCAGGCCTGCACGGTGGCCGCGTCCGGACGCGGGCCCGCCAGGGGCAACGGCTGATCGGTGACGGCTCCAGGCGCCGCCGGCAAGGTCGCCGGAAGCAGGCAGGCCAGCACCAGGGCGGTTCGCACGACGATGTTCATTCGCCCTCCCTTCCCCATGGTCGCGCTCATGCCAGCCGCAGCCACGCGGCGCTGCCCTTCGGCACCGTGATGCGGCAGGCGCCACCGGCATCGGCGGACACATGGCCATCCGCCGCGAAGCTCACGTCGCGACGGCTGTCCAGCGACGGCGCGCGCAGGCGCAGCAGTTCGCCCTTCGCACCGTGCGGCAAACCGCCCAGCGCGACCGTGACATCGTGCTGCGCATCCTTGTTGATCAGCGCGACGAGTACGGCATCGCCCTGCTTCGCCGCATGGGCGGCGAGATTGACGCCACCCGCATCGAGCCGGCCCGGCAGCATCCGCGCGCCGGCGAAGCGCTGCGCCAGCGCGATACCGTGGAACAGCGGGCGCGGCTGATAACCCAGCGCGCGGTTGCCGGCGATGGCGGAATAGCGCGAAGCCTGCGCATCGCGCTGCGCCACGATGTCGCCGCCCGTGGCCACCTTCGCCACGCGCCCCAGCGAGCTCTCCACCGAATGCAGCGTGCCACCGTGGAAATGCATGCCCGCCACGCCGCGCTGCGCCAGTGCCAGCATGAAATCCGCGCCCCACAGTGCGGAGGCGAACACGTTGCTGGTGCCGTCGCGACCGCCGTTGTAGTAGGAGTTGCCTTCCGAGATGCGGAACGGCAACGCGTACTGGTCCGCCACCTGCATGATCTGCTCGACCTCGCGGAAGAAACCCGGGTCGCCGGCGAGCAGGTCCGGGATCGAGCCGTTCTCCGCCGCCTCGCGGTAGTAGTGCCGGCTGAGGAACACGTTCTCCCCGGCGTGGCGCCTGGCGTATTCGATCACCCAGTCGGTGTTCGCGCCGGTGTCCGGCCCGGCGATGGGCAGGCCGGCGGCGCGCAACGCCTTGGCATACGGCGTCCACGCCGCGTCGAAGGCGGCGTAATCGTGCTCGTAGTTGTTCGCCTCGTTGCCGATCTGGATCGCCAGCAGCTGGTCGCCCACCAGGCGCTGCACGGCCTGCGCCAGGTCCAGCGCCATTTCCGGCGAGCCGATGCGCAGGTTCACGCCGAACACCAGCTTCCAGCCGGTGGCGCGCACGAAGCCGGCCAGCGCCTGCAGGCCTTCCGGCTGCAACACGTGCGGCTGCAGCAGCCTGCCGTGCCGGCGCGGGACATAGGCGGGCATCCTGCCCCGGTAGCCGCCCCATACGGTGTCGTCGCTGGTGTTGCCGCCGATGCGGAGCACGCCGTGCGGGTTCATCTCGCGGAACAGGCGCACCAGGCCGCGGTTGTCCGCGGCGAAGAAGGTGGGGTCGGAGAGTTCCAGCGTTTCGTAGCTGAGGCTGGCGAGGCTGGGGTCGACGCGCCGGCCGGGACGGCCCAAGTCCAGCGCGTAGCTGGCTTGCCCCGCGGGTGCGTCCGCGCCCCAGGCCAGGCCATCGCAGACGGCGGCCAGCGGCAGCAAGGCGGCCGCCTTGAGCAAGTTGCGGCGTGACTTGTTCACCATGATCTGCGCACCCCTCTCTGTGCCTTGGTTGAAAGCGGCCGCAACCGCGCGCCACACCTGCCTTCCCGGGACCGATGCCATCGCAGGCGATGCGATGGGTGACTACCCGACCGTATAGCGATCCGCATCGATGCGCCAGCCATTCACGGAACCGCGATGCGCCGGATTTCCGTGGGCGGCGCATCGCCATGCCGGATGAAACACCGTCATTCCGGCGCCAGCTCCAGCGTCAGCACCTCGAACGGCGCCAGCGTGATCGTGCTTGCGTGGTCGGCATCCAGCGTCTTCGGCACGTCCGCGCCGCCGTTCTTCCACACGTCGTGCACGCTGAAGCGGCGCGCCACGCCCGGCGGCAACTGCAACTGGCGCTGCAGGTCGACCACCGCGAGCTGCGGCTTGTCGTCGGGGTTGCGGAAGGTGACGATGGCCTTCTTCGGCGACCAGGCGGCCCAGCCATAGACGTCCAGGCGACCGGGGTCGCCACCGATCCAGTGGCTGTCGCGCAGCACGCCGGCGTTGGCGCGCGACCACTTCGCGGCGTCCGCCAGCGTGTCCCAGTCCTGCGGCGTGAGCAGCGAGGGCGTGATGTACATCTCCTGCAGCTCGGTACCGGTGGCGAAGTAGGAGCGCACCTCGTTGGCGAAATCGTGGCCCGGGTCGGTGTTGAGGCGCGGGTTCTTCTGCGCGTAGATGATGCCGTGGAGCATCAGCGAGTCGATCGGGAACAGCGGGCCCTTCAGCACGATGTTCTGGTAGGTCTGCTGGTCGCGGTAGGTGATCCACTTTTCGCGCATCGTGCCCACGCCGGTGTACCAGTCGTCCTCGCCGTCGCGCCAGATGGTGTCGGCGTAGCGCAGCCAGAACGGCGAGGCCCAGGTGCCGGTGGTGAGGTTGATGAAGGTGTCCGGCTTGTCCCTGCGGATGTCGCCGATCAGCTGGATCGCCGCGGCGAAATCGCTGTCGAAGCGGCTGCCGGGGAACACGCTGCTGACGTTGCCGGTGCCGTCGAACTTGAACTGGTTGATGCCCTGCTTGTCGAGCATGTCCATCACGACCTGATGGAAGCGCTGGTAGTACTTCGGGCCGGACAGCGCGAAGCCGTCGTCGATGATCTCGTAGCCGACCGCCTTGCCGTTCCTGAGGCGCTCGTCGTGGGGCTTGCCGTAGCCGCCCCACGGCGACAGCCAGATGCCCGGCGCGGCGCCGTATTTCGCGGCGGCCTCGCGCAGCGGCACGAAGCCGTGCGGGAAATCCTTGCTGAAGTTCCAGCTGCCGCTGCGGTCGTCCCAGCCGTCGTCGAACAGGAAGGAGTCGAGCTTCACACCGCGCTTGACATGCAGCTCCTCGCCGAAGGTATTGATGCGGTCCAGCGCCTCCGCCTCGGTGTACGGCGTGAAGTAGCCGATGTCGTACCAGGAGTTGTAGTGCAGGAAGGTACGGTAAGGATGCGCGCGCTCGCGCTCGACGTAGCTGTTGAAGTCGCGGCGCAGCTGGCCGTCGCGCACCACGCCGACCACCGCGGAGTAATCCACCGTCTTGCCCTTTTCCAGCGGCAGCGTGCGCGACAATGTCAACCTCGCTTCGCGGTGGTACGCCGTGCTGTCGGACAGCGGGTTCTCGAAGCCGAGGTAGACGTCGCCGTCGACGATGGGCGAACCGTTCACCGTGCCCACCACCTCGGGGGCCTCCGCCTTCGACTGCAGCAGCGACACCTTGGCGATCTTCTCGTCCTGCTTCAGCGCGGTGATGGCCACTTCCTCGCGCAGGTAGGGCGAGCCGTCGCGCTGCACGAGTCTCCAGTCGATGCGGAAGCGGCCGTCCGCATCGCCGAAGCTGGCCTCCACCGCTTTGCCGGGAACGCGCGAGGAATAGCGCGAAGCCTGCGCGTCCACCGGCAACGCGACCACCTTCGGCGACGACAGCAGATTCATGTCGGATGCCTTGATCGTGCCGCCGTCGGCCATCGCCAGCGCGAACGGCGCAGGCACCTCGAACGTGCGGTTGTGCACGCGATCCGTCACCGTCATGCCGACGAGGTGCCTGCCGTCCAGCTTCCACTTCGCCTCGATCGCGGCGTTGCCGAAGCTCGCCGTTCCCTGCTTGTCGACAAACGCCGCAACGCCGGGCTCGAGCACCAGTTTGCCGGTGGCGACGCTGTCCTCGGCATGCGCCGCGCCGAAACCCGCCAGCACCGCCAGCAGGCAGGACGCCAGCACGCTCATGCGCGACGAACGAAGGGGATGCGGATGCGGTACTGCCATGGTTGCCTCTCGTGTTGATCGGTTGGCATCGACCGGCTGGCGCGTGGACAGATCCGGCGGTGTCACTTGAAGCAGAGCGCCGCCCGGCATCGCCGGGCGGCGGGGGTTGTTGCACGCGTGCTAGTAGTCGTAGGTGACGCCGAGCCGCACGTAGCGCGGCTGTTGCAGTACCAGCGGCGTGCCGTAGAGCGGGTTCGACGTGCCGCCGCTGTTGCCGTTGTAATCGGGCGCCAGGTTGAGCGGCGCCTGGCCATTGAAGACGTTGAACACGTCCACGCTCAGGGACAGCCTGTGGTCGGCGAACGCCGGGCGATAGTGGATGCCCAGGTCAAGCTCCTTCATCCACGGCAGGCGTCCGGTTGCCCCCGGCGGCGACGGCAGGCCGTTGCACCAGTGGTAGTTGGAACCGTAACCGTCCGGATCGGTCATGCCCGGCCCGTAGTAGCCAAGGCAGTACTTCGGCCCACCCGAAGTCAGGTTGAGGTTGGCCGAAACCATCCACTCGGGCGTGATCGCGTAGTAACCGTAGGCCTTGATCACGTTCGTGTGGTCGTTGCCCTGCGGACCGTTGGCGTAGACCATCAGCTCCGGGAAATCCCAGTCCTCGTTCTGCGTGCCGCCGGTGGCGCGGATGTCGGACTGGCCCTGGCCTTCGCTGTTGCCGTAGCTGCGCGAGAAGGTGTAGCTGATCCTGCCGTACCACTTGCCGTCGAACGGGTGCTCCAGGAAGGTCTCCAGGCCGTAGTACCGGCGCACCGCATGCGGGAAATGCATGTCGGCGCTGGACATCGTCACGCTGTGGAAGGCTCCGCCCGGATCCTGTACCGCGAAGGTGTTGGCCACGCCCGGGTTGACGTAGTAGCAGGTGTCAGTGTTGACGTCGGTGATGCCCTCCGAGGCCGCCTTGTTCACCAGCGCCCCGACGTCGCACCAGTCGTCGATCACGTGCCGCAGGATGCGCCGGGTGATCTTGGCGCCATACACCCAGTTCGGGCCGGCGGTCTTCTGGAAGCCGAGCATGAACTCGTCCTGGTCCATGGCCTTGAGGCTGGTCGCCGTCATGGTGCGCGGGTCGGGCGTCTGGCCGTAGGCGCCGTTCGCCGACACCGGCGCCGACATCTGCGTCAGCCCGGTCGGCGTGCCGTCCGGCGCGATGCCGCTGTACGTGTAGAACTGCGAGGTGGCCACGTAGCCGTTGGCGGGATCGCCCGGGGCGATCGGCGAGCCGAGGTAGTAGCGCCCGGCATTGCCGAACACCTTGAAGCTGCTGTCGCCGAACACGTCCCAGCTGAAGCCCAGGCGCGGCGCCCATTGCGGCTTGGTCTGCCGCATGTAGGCCAGGGCACTGGCATTGGAGTTGGTGAAGCCGTCGTCGCGCAGGCCGATGGAGAGCAACAGGCGGTCATTGACCTGCCACTGGTCCTCGATGTACTCGGCGTTTTCGGTGGAGAACAGGTTGCCGCCCTGGTTGAAGATGTACTTGTAGGCGTAGTAGCCGCTTGCCCCGTTGGGATAACTGGCGGGAGCGCCCACCCCGAGATTGGGGAAAAGCGGCGCATTCGGGGTGGCCGTATAGCCGTAGATCCACTGGTAGCCCGGGCCGGAGGTCAACTCGTCCTGGTCCCTGGCCGCCGTGCGCAGGTTGTCGATGCCCGCGGTGATCGTGTGGTCGCCCAGGGAATACGTCAGCGCGACCCGCAGGTTGGTCGTCACGAAGTTCTGGCCCGGGTTGGTGATCTCGGTGACGGTCTGGTTGTTGGTGATCGGGTTGCCGCCGTTCAGCGCCGGATTCTGGTACGTGTAGCCGCCGATGTAGGTCTCGCCCGGGTCGTAGGCGGGATTCTCGCTGTAGCTGCGCGTCTTCATGCTGCCGTACATGGCGGTCAGGGTCAGTTTGTCCGTGATGTAGCTGGTGAATTTCGCCAGCCACAGGTCGCCGCCGTGCTTGGTGTTGTTGGCGTAGGACTTGAAGCTGGAGTCGTTCAGCGTGTTGTAGTCGTAGTTGTAGACGGTGCCGGTGTCTTCGCTCTTCTCCGACGCACCCGTCAGTTCGAGCAGGTTGTTGTCGGTGATGTTCCAGTTCACCTTGGCGTACCACTTGGGCAGCTTGTTCTTGTAGTGCGAATCGGTGCCGGACTCGACGCTGTTGACCGTGTTGCCCTGCGTGTTGGTCATTTCCGCCGAGGCGAAGAAGAACAGCTTGTCCTTGATGATCGGACCGCCGACGTAGAGGTCGTACACCGACGACCAGTAGTCGTTCCTGCTGCTGGGCTGGTACAGCCGGCCCGCCACCGGCGACGGCGGCAGGCCGTTTGCGTAGTAGACGTTGTCCTGGCTGCCCACCATCGACGACGGCTCGTAGAGGAACTGTCCGCCGAAGTGCCATTCGTTGGTGCCGCTCTTGCCGATCATGTTCAGCACGCCGCCGTCGCTGCGGCCGTACTGCGCGCTGTAGCCGCCGGTGTAGACCTCTTCCTGGTCGATGGAGCCGTACGGCAGGGTGATGCCGCCTTCGGAGATGTTGGGGTCGGTGGTGTTGAAGCCGTTGAGGTAGTACGCGTTCTCCGTGGCCGACGAGCCACCGAAGCTGATCAGCGACTCGCCAGTCGTGCTCTTCGCGCCACCGGCGCCGATGTTCGTCGCCGGCGCCAGCAATGCCACCGCTTCCGCGGTGTGCCCCAGCGGCAGCTTCGCCAGCTGGTCGGCGGTGAGCACCGTGCGCGAGTCCACCGAGCTGACGTCGATCGGCGGCAACGCGTTGGCCGTCACGCTCACGCCCGACAGCTGTTTCGCGTTCGCCGCGCTGCCTGCAGCGGCTCCCTCGCTGAACGAGACCTCCGCGCCGACGCCCACCTTCAGCAGCACGTCGGCGCGCTGCTGGATGACCTGGCCATCGCGCATCAGGCTCACCGTGTACGTGCCGATGGGCAACTGGTTGGCGTTGTAGCGGCCCTGGCTGTCGATGCCGACGGTGCGCGTCAGGCCCGAGCCGTTGCTGACCGTCACGCTTTCGCCCGCCTGCACCGGCACGTGGCCGAAAATGCTGCTGGTGGTGGACTGGCCATAGGCGGCCGTGGACGCCAGCAACAGGCCCAGCGTGGTGGCCAGGCTGGTCTGTCGCAGCGCAATGCTTCTGCTGGAATTCATGATGCCCCTCGGAACGAGTGAACCGCTTATGGATATCCGCGAGCGAAGCACCCCCGCAGCTCACGGACAGTTCGGACGCCGATGGCTCATCCTCATCGGCAAGCTGACGGACTCCGCCGCTGTGTCAGCGCTTCCATTCCCGCACCCGCACCCGGCCGAGCAATGCCTCGACCTGGTCCGGACGCACGTAACCGGTTTCCACATCCATCGCGTTGGCGGCACCGCAGGCCACCGCCAGCCGCAAGGCCTCGCGCAGCGGCTCGCCGCGGCGGAGCGCCACGGCCATGCCCGCCAGGAAGCAGTCGCCCGAGCCCACGGTGTTGCGCACCTGTTCCAGCTCGACCGCCGCATGCCACGTGCCGCTGTCGTCCATGCCCAGCGCGCCCTGCGCGCCCAGGCTCAGCACCGGCATCGCCACGCCGCGCGCATGCAGCTCGCGCAGCGCGGCGACGGCGGCGTCGAGATCGCCGACCGTGCGGCCGAACAGCGCCTCGGCCTCGTCGCGGTTCGGCTTCAGCAGGAACGGCTGCGCCGCCACCGCCTGCCGCAGCACTTCGCCGCTGGCATCGACCAGGCAGCGTTTGCCCGCCGCGCGCACCTGTTGCGTCAGCGCGGCATAGGTGTCGGCCGGCAGGCCGCGCGGCAGGCTGCCGGACAGCACCACCAGCTCGCTTTCCGCCAGCGCGAGACGGAACGCGCGGAACAACGCCGCGCGGTCGCATTCGCCGAGTTGCGGCCCCTGCCCCAGCACTTCGGTGATCTGGCCGTCCGCGTCCTGCAATGCGATGCAGTGACGCAACGGCGCATCGATCTCGACGCCGTGGAACAGCACGCCGCGCTCGCTCATGCGCCGCGCGGTGAGGTTGCGGTGCGCCGCGTCGATCAGGCCGATCAGTTGCACCGGCTCGCCCAGCGCGGCGACGGTCTGCGCCACGTGCAGGCCCTTGCCGCCCGGCAACACCTGCTCGTGCAGCGTGCGGTTGACCTCACCCAGACACAGCGTGTCCACCCGCATCAGGTGGTCGATCGCGGTGTTGAAGCCGGCGACGGCGATCACGCCGCGCTCCCCAGCAGGGCATGCGCCTCGGCCGCGTCGGCCTGCCGTGCGGTGCCGCCCACGCCGCGCGTGGAGAGCGCGCCGCAGGCATTGCCCCAGCGCATGGCCTCGGCCAGCGGCAGGCCGCGCAGCCAGGCATGCAGGAAGCCGGCGTCGAAGGAATCGCCGGCGCCGGTGCTGTCCACCGCGTCCACCGCGAAGGCCGGCGACTCAAGCAGGCCGCCCGCGCCGTCCAGCGTGGCGCAGCCGTGCCGGCTGCGCTTCACCACGGTGCGCGTGCGGCCGTTGTCCAGCGCGCGCAAGCCGTCCAGCGGCGATTCGCAGCCGCTGATCCCGGCAAGTTCCACGTCGTTGGGCAGGAACAGGTCGACCTCGGAAAGCAGGCAGGGCCATTCGTTGCCCCAGCGCTGTTCGGGGTCGAAGCCCGGATCGAGCGAGGTGCTCAGGCCCAGCGCGCTGGCCCGTGCGAACAGCGACTTGAGCTCCGGACGCAGGGCACTCTGCAGGTAGTAGGAGGACACGTGCAGGTGGTCGGCCGTGGCCAGCAGTGCATCGTCGATGTCCGATGCGCGCAGCGCGCCGATCGCGCCGGCGAAGGTGACCAGTGCGCGGTCGCTGCTGGTGGAGAACGAGGCGGTAATGCCGGTGCGCAGGCCGGGGTCGCGCCGCACCGCCGCGACGTCGATGCCGGCGCCCTGCAGCGCCGATACGCAGAAACCGCCCCAGCCGTCCACGCCCACCTTGCCGGCGAAGGCCACCGGGTTGCCCAGCCGGGCCAGCCCCATCGCGCAGATCATCGAGGAGCTGCCCGGCACGACCATGGCGTCCTCGGCCAGCACCTCGCGCCCCGGTGCGGGGAACGCCTGGCAGTCCCGGAACACCAGGTCGACGTTGAGCTCGCCGGCGACGAGGATGCGTTTCACGCCGTGCCTCCCGTGTGCAGTGCGAAGGACTCGACCACGCGGGTGAGCACGCCCTGCGCCGGCGCATCCGGCTTGCCGCCCAGCGCCAGGCAGCGGAAAAACGCCAGCGTCTGGCCCACCACCACGTCGGCCAGCAGCGGCAGCGCATCGTCGCCGGCCTGCAGGCCCTGCAGATCCACCGCCACGTCCTGCGCGCCGATCACGTCTTCGGCGATGCCCTCCCCCACCAGCACGCGCACCCGGCCCAGCTGCTTGCGGGTGAGTTCGCGCAGCAGGTCGTATTCGTAGGCGCGCACCGCCGGATCGGGCGACAAAAAGGCCACCACCAGGGTGTTTTCGTCGAGGCTCGACATCGGGCCGTGGCGCAGGCCGAGGAAGGTTTCGGCCATCGTGTGCACGCGGCCGCCGGTCATCTCCAGCATCTTCAGCGCGGCCTCGCGCGCGGCGCCCAGCGCGCCACCGCTGCCGAGGAACACCACTTGGTCGAAGCTGCCGTAGGCGACCGCCGCCAGCGCATCGGCCTGGGTGTCGAACACGTGTTGCACGCAGCCGGCGAGGCGCCGCACGCCGTCCGCCCAGTTGGCTTCGTTGGCGTGTCCGCCCAGCCCGCTGCCGGCCAGCACCAGGTTGGTGAAGCTGCTGGTCATCACCAGGCTGCGGTCGTTGGTGCGCTCGTCCAGCACCAGTGTGGCGTAGCGCGATTCGCCGCGGTACTGCGTGGCCAGCTTGCCGTTCGCGTTGCAGGTGATGGCGAGATGGCGCCAGTCCGGTGCGTGTGCCAGCAGCCGATCCACCACGCCGGCGCTTTCCGGGCTGTCGCCCGAGCGCGCGATCGAGACCAGCAGGCCGCCGCCCGGTGGCAGCGCGCTGCGCCAGTGCGTGAGCAGGGTGCCCGCGGCAATCGCCTGCACCGGCACACCCAGCGCCTGCTGCAGATCCGGGGCGATGCATTCGCCGGCATAGATCGAACTGCCCGAGCCGGTCAGCACCACCTGGGCGGGGCGCGGCGTCAACGCGGCCTGCAGTTGCGCCTGCACCGATGGTTCGCGCAGCAGCGCGGCCGTGGCCTGCCAGGTCGCCGGCTGCTGCAGGATCTCGCGCAAGGTGTCGGCATAGCCGAGCTTGCGCTGCACCGCTGGCACGGCCGCCGCGAGAGCGGCAAAACCGTCGAATTCTTTCGTTTTGTTTCCAAGTATTGACATTTGGCATGTTTCGTTCGAATGTGAAGCCATTCGCCCACCAGCTCAGCGTATTCGAAATGAAACAGAACTTACAAGTCCCTTCGCAAGCTTCCGAAAAGTTTTCACAGCTGTCGCTGTCGCAGGGCAAGCGCGCCCGCCTGTGGCGCCTGCTGTACGGCTCCGGCCCGCGCAACGGCAGCCTGCTGGTGCTGCCGCTGGACCAGGGTCTGGAACATGGCCCCACCGACTTCTTTCCCCATCCGCCAGCCGTCGATCCGGGCTACCAGTTCGAACTCGCCACGGCTGGCGGTTTTTCTGCCATCGCGCTGGGCATCGGCCTGGCCGAGAAGTACATGCGCGAGTACGCCGGCCGCGTGCCGCTGATCCTCAAGCTCAACGGCAAGACCAACATCCCCAGCGACGCCGAGGCCACCTCGCCGCTGTTCGCCTCGGTGGAGGACGCCGTGCGCCTGGGCGCCGACGCGGTGGGCTACACCATGTACGTGGGCTCGCCGCGCCAGCACGACGAGTTCCGCCAGTTCGAGCAGGTTCGCCGCGACTGCGAGCGCTACGGCATGCCGCTGGTACTGTGGTCCTACCCGCGTGGCAGCGCGGTCGACGCCAAGGGCGGCACCAATACCTTGTACGCGCAGGACTATGCCGCGCGCGTGGCGCTGGAGCTGGGCGCCGATATCGTCAAGCTGCACGAGCCGAACGACAGCGTGGCCAATGTGCCCAAGCCCTACGACAAGCTGCAGGAAGACTCCGCCGCCCGTTGCGCCCGCGTGGTGCGCTCGGCCGGCCGCACCATGGTGCTGTTCTCCGGCGGCGAGAAGAACGACGACGACGCGGCGGTGCTGCGCAAGGTGGAGCACTACATGCAGTCCGGCGCGAACGGCGTGATGTTCGGCCGCAACATGTGGCTGCGCCCGTTCGACCAGGCGGTGAACCTCGTGCGCCAGGTGCACGACATCATGGCGAAGCACCCGCGCTGATCCCTTCTCCCTCTCCCCTCCGGGGAGAGGGCAGGGGTGAGGGGCCAACCTCGCGAGCGCCCGCAACGAAGCGACCTGTACTAGCCTCGTCATCGCGGGCACCCACCCCTCACCTCAATCCTCTCCCCGGCGGGGAGAGGAGGCGAACGCAAGAAGCGAGTGATCAGATTGAAGCGGACCCACCAGAAATCCTGCCTCTGCTGCGCCCCGCCCGCCGGCGCCGGCACCGTGCGCATCGAGGCCAGCGGCAAGAACCCGCTGCAGACCGCACGCGACGCCAGCAAGGGCGCGCTCAAGCTGAAGGATTTCAGGCCGCGCAGCATGCTGCGCGTGCCGCAGACGCACATCGAGCGTCCGCGCTTCCCGGTGATCGACGTGCACGCCCACCTGACCTGGTCGAAGAACGTGCGCAACGGCGTGTCGGTGGGCGAGGAGATCACCGCGTTCACCACGCCGGGAGCTCTGCTGCCGGTGATGGACCGCAAGGGCGTGCGCACCCTGGTGAACCTCACCGGCGGCGTCGGCAAGGGGCTGGAGGAAAGCCTCCGCCTGTTCGACCAGGCCGCGCCGGGGCGTTTCCTCACCCTCACCGAGCCCTCGTTCGCGCTGTTTCCGGAAGCGGACTATCCGCAACGCCAGGCCGACGCGATCGAACACGCCAGACGCGTGGGTGCCCGCGGCCTGAAGCTGCTGAAGACGCTGGGCCTCTACCTGCGCGAGCGCATCGACGAGGGCCTGCTGGTGGGCGTGGACGACCGCCGCTTCGACCCGATGTGGGAAGCCTGCGCCGCGCACGGCATGCCGGTGTTCCTGCACGTCTCCGATCCGGAGGCGTTCTTCCTGCCCACCGACGGCGGAAACGAGCGCTACGAGGAACTGGCCAACCATCCGGACTGGTCGTTCTACGGCCCGGAGTTCCCCGGCCACCAGGAGCTGATCGCCGCGCGCGACCGCATGATCGCGCGCCACCCGAAGACCACCTTCGTGCTGCTGCACGTGGGCAACAATGCCGAGAACCTGGCCGCCGTCGTCGACTGCCTGGAACGCTTCCCCAACACCCTGGTGGACATCAGCGCCCGCATCGGCGAGCTGGGCCGCCAGCCGCGCATCGCCCAGCGCTTCTTCGACCGCTACCAGGACCGCATCCTGTTCGGCACCGACGCGGTGCCCTCGCCCTGGGGCGACGACGTGCCCCAGCAGCTGTTCGGCGACGAGCTGTACGAGATCTACTACCGCTTCCTCGAAACCGAGGACGAATACTTCGACTATGCCCCTGCCCCGGTCCCGCCGCAGGGGCGCTGGTCGATCTACGGGCTGAATCTGCCGGACGCCGTGCTGCGCAAGGTCTATCATGACAACGCCGCCCGACTCCTGCATATTCCGCCAGCATGAGCAAACTCCAGACCACCAAGCCAGCC
Source organism: Rhodanobacter geophilus (assembly GCF_040812275.1). NCBI lineage: Bacteria > Pseudomonadati > Pseudomonadota > Gammaproteobacteria > Lysobacterales > Rhodanobacteraceae > Rhodanobacter > Rhodanobacter geophilus. The sequence continues at coordinate 165,780 of NZ_JBFOHL010000004.1, forward strand.
GCCCAACCCCGCCCGCGCCTGCTGCTCGGCGAACGCCGCCGCCTGATCGTGGAACACGTAGAGGAAAACGGCCGCGCCACGGTGGAGGAACTGGCGAAGAAGTTCGACACCTCCGCCGTCACCATCCGCGCCGACCTCGAGGCGCTGGCGAACGCCTCGGCCATCGTGCGCTCGCACGGCGGCGCGCTGCCGGTGATGCCGGTCAGCAGTGACATCCCGCTCAACATCAAGGAAACCCGCCGCCACGCGCAGAAGCTGCGCATCGGCCAGGCGGCGGCGGAGATGATCCGCGATGGCGAGACGATCATCCTCGACTCCGGCTCCACCACGGTGGAGATCGCGCGGCAGATCCGCCAGCGCAAGTTCGAGTCGCTCACCGTGATCACCAACGCGCTGAACATCGCGCTGGAGCTGTCGGGCCTGCCGCACATCCGCGTGATGATGCTGGGCGGCCTGCTGCGCCAGACCTCCTACTCGCTGGTCGGCCCCGACGCGGAGCACGCGCTGGCCAGGCTGTCCGCCGACCGGCTGTTCCTCGGCGTGGACGGCCTCGACCCCGAGGTGGGCGTGACCACGCCCGACCCGCTGGAATCCGCGCTCAACGCGCTGATGATCCGCGTGGCGCGGCAGACCGTCGCCGTGCTGGACGCCAGCAAGCTGGGCCAGCGCAGCCTGTCGGTGATCGCGCCGGTGCGCCAGCTGCACAAGGTGATCAGCGACAACAGCGCGCCGGCCGAGATCGTCGAGACGCTGCGCAACATCGGGGTGCAGGTCGAATTGGTCTGAAGCCGGTCGCCCGAATGGTCGTTGCCCGGACGGAACGACCCGACTACGCTCGGCTCGTTGTACTCATGCGGCTCTGCAAGGGGGCGAATGATGGACGCGGCATCCGGTCTGGGGGGCGCGCGCGCTGAATCGCGCGCATGGTTGGCACGATGCCTTGCGCTGGGCGCGGACGCCCCGGCCGCGCGCGGCATGGGACCTGGCCGCGTATTGCTGGCGCTGGTGATGGTCGCGCTGGGCCTGCGCGGACTGGTGTTCGGCGATTTCGCCGGCGTCTGGCAGCGCATTCCGGTCACGCACCTGCCCGCACAGGCCGTCTTCGTCTACCTAACGGCGCTGGTCGAGCTGGCGACCGGCATCGGCATCCTGGTCCCACGTATCGCGAAGGCTTCCGCCGGCGTGATGTCCGTGTTCACGCTGCTGTGGATGGTGCTGCTGAAATTCCCGGCCATCGTCCACGCGCCGTCCATGGAGGCGACCTGGCTGGGCGCGGGCGAGATCGCGGTGATCCTTGCTGGCGCGTGGGTGGTGTTCGCATCGCTGGCGACGCCCGATGGACGATTCCTCTCGGGCCGCCCTGGCATCCGCAACGCCCGGCTGCTGTTCGTGTTGGCGCTGCCGACCATTGGCCTCTCGCACTACTTCTACGCCGACATCACGGCCGGTTTCGTGCCCGCGTGGCTGCCGTGGCGGCATGGCTGGGCCTGGCTGACCGGCGCCGGCAGCCTGGCCACGGCGATCGGCCTGCTGTTCGCGCTGTGGCCGCGCCTGGCCGCCACCATGGAAGCGGCGATGCTGGGCATCATCACGCTGCTGGTCTGGCTGCCGCCGTTGCTGGCGCACGCGCACGACAGCGATGCGTGGTCGGCCTTCCTGATATCCAGCGTGATCACCGCCGGCGCCGCGGCGGTGGCGGATTCCTACCGCGGCATCGGATGGACGACGCGGGGGCCGCAGGCCTGAGCCAGCAGGCGGCGCCGGCTTCGCCGGTGGCGGCGCGTTGCCACGCCGCCACCGGGTCAGGTCAGAACGACCAGCGGTAGTTCAGCGTGGCCATCTTGGCCGCATCAAGCTGGCCGAAGTACTGGTCGTAGCCCAGCGTGAGGTCGCTGCGCGGATTCATGCTCCAGTCCAGCGTGGCGCCGGCCACCCCGCCGTAGCGCGCCAGGCCGATGCCGCCCAGCGGGGCCCACTGGTTCACGCCGCTGAAACTGGCGTCGAACGCCTCGCCGCGCAGGCCGAAGGACTGCTGCCACGCCAGCCGCCCCTGCAGGCTGAGGCGGCCGCCGCGGGCCAGCTGCCAGCCGCGGCTGGCGCGCAGGCCCAGCCCCGCCTGCCAGCGCGCGGTGGTCAGCGAGCCGGACTTCAGGCCGAAGCCGTCGCCGCCCAGCTCGTCGAAGCCGTCGCGATTGATCTGCGCGTATTCCAGGCTTGCGTACGGCGTGACGTGGACACCGTCCAGGCTCAGCCGGTAACCGCTCTCGCCGTAGGCCACGCCATAGCGGCCGCGGCTGTCGCTGGTCACGCCGCTGAGTTGATAGCCCAGTTGCAGTTGGCGACGCATGGTTTCCTGGTAACTGCCCACGCCGAACCGGCCCATTGCATACCAGGCGCCGCGCACCGTGCCGCCGTACAGCATGCCTTCGATCGCATGGCTGTAGCCCTGGTCCGCGCTTTCGGTCAGCCGTCCAAGGCCCTGGCTGCGGCTCAGCGCGAAGCCGGCCACGCCGCTGCCGTCCAGGCGGAAGTCCTGTCCCACCAGCCAGCCGCTGAGGTCGTAGCCCACGCTGCCGTAACCGCTGCGCGACATGTCGCCGTGGTAGCCGAGGCCCTGCGTCCACGCACCGGGTTGGGGCGTGTCTAGCAGTTGCTCGAAGCGCTGCGACAGCGCGCGCGTGCCGGCGTCGATGGCCTCGAAGGTCATCGCCGCGCTGGCCGCATGCAGCTGGCCGGAGAGGCTTTCCAGCGAGCTTTGCAGCGCGGCCAGCGTGGCCGTCTGCTGCAGGCTGGCCGCGCCCGCGATGAAGCTGCTGGGCACCGGCGATCCGGACGCCGCGCCAGCGCTCAGCTGCGTGTCGATCTGCCCGAAGGCCGTGTCCACGCGCTGCGCGGCGGCGTAGGACGCGGTCGTGTAGCTGGCGCCCTGCACCGCGCTGACGGTGACCCTGCTTACATCGAGCCAGGCACTGTTGGCGTCATAGCCTGGCGTGTCCTGGAGCACCACGTTCGAGGCCGGGTTCACCGCGGCAAACGTGCCGGTGAGCCCCTGTGTGGCGGTGAGCACGACGGTATGCGAGTTCATCGTGTAACCCGCGTTGGTGCCGGTCACCAGCAGGTTGCCGGCGATCGAGGCCGTGCCGGCCACGTTCAACGCCGAGCCCAGCGACAACGCCAGCGTGCCCGTGCTCTGCTGCGTGTAGTTGCCGCCTACGCTGACACTGGTGTTCGCGATGCTTAGCGTGCCGGCATTGCTCACGTTGCCGCCGATATTGGACATGCCGCTGAGGGTGGCGCCGCTGCTGATGGTCGCCGCGCCGGCCAGCGACTTGGCCGTCAGCGTGCCGGCCTGTACCTGGGTGAGCCCGGTGTAGCTGGACGGCTGGGTGAGGTTGAGCGTGCCGGTGCCCTGCTTGATGAGGCCGCCCGCGCCGGAGATCGGGTTGTTCCAGTTCGAGCTGCCGCTGAAGCTGACGGTGACGTCGCCCCAGTTGAACTGCATCGGCCCGTTCACCGCGCGGCCCACGTCCAGCTCGCCGTAGCCGAAGGTGGGATTGGGCTGCGAGCCGCCCAGCGGATCGGCGGTGCCGAGCAGGGTCTGTCGCACCAGGTCGTTGCTGAAGTACGGATAGGCCTGCCAGACAAGCGCAGCGGCGCCAGCCACCTGCGGCGCGGCGAACGAGGTGCCCTCGACGATGTAATAGGAGGGATTGGCGGTGCTGGCCGTGGTGTCCTTGTCCAGCACGATCACGTCGCCGGGCGCGGCCAGGCAGTAATTCATCGCGCTGCCGCACTGGTTGGAATAGCCTTCCAGCTGGGTGGGGTTGTTGCTGTTTACCGCCACCGCCACCAGCCAGCCCTTGGCGAGATCGGGCGCCACATTGGGCAGTGCCGCGATGGTGCTGGGATTGGCCTGCGAATCGTTGCCGGCGGCAAACACCACCAGGCCGCCCTGCTGGTTCACGAACGGACTGTAGGCCTGGTCGAAGGCCTGGTTGATGCTGGCGTTGGTGGTGTCCCAGGTGATGCCTCCCCAGGAATTGTTCATCACCTTGACGCCGGCGTTGATCAGGTCCGCATTGACCTGGCCGAAGAACTGCGCGTCGCTGGTGGTGACCTGCGAGGGCGCCGTGGAACCGTTGTCGTCCGGCGCGTTGTCCGAAATGATGCGTGCCGAAACCAGGTCGGCGCCTGGCGCAATGCCACCGGCGAATTGCCCGAACGGCTGGCCGGCGGCGACCTCGGAGACCCAGGTGCCGTGGCCGACCACGTCCTGGATGTTGGTGTTGTTCTGTGTCGGATCGACATAGATCAACTCTTTCTGCACCCGCCCGACCACGGCCGGATTGGCCGACATGATGCCGCTGTCGACCACGCCTATGGTCACGCCGGCACCGGTGTAACCCAGGTCGTGGGCTGCATAGGTGTTGGTGATCGACAGCTGGGCGTCCAGGGGCGGGGGCGACGGCGCGGTCGATGCCGGCGGCGGTGCCGGTGCCGAAGGTGTCGGCTTGACGTTGCCTCCGCCTCCGCCGCCGCCGCAGGCGGCCAGCCCCAGGGCCATACCGACGGCACACGCCAATTGGCCGCAACGCAGGCCACGCGCAACCATTTCCCCATGCGGTTTCATGATCCCCCCCCTGATCCCTGGATGACGCCCGCCACCTCGAGGAGCCGCTGCCCCGGTAATGCATGCCGACATGGCCCCGGTGGAAGTCCAGTTTGGCACAACGCAAACCCGGCCAGATGCGGTTACAGGTCATGTGCGCATGCCCCTGCCGGTTTGCCGCACTGCGCCATCGACTGCGATAATCGGCGGGTTGCTTCCCCGGCGCCCTGCGCCATTCGTGTTCTGCGGAGATCCCCATGTCGGACGTCAGCGTTGTCATCGCCGGTGCCAAGCGCACCGCCATCGGCTCCTTCCTCGGCCAGTTCACCGGCGTGCCCACGCCGAAGCTGGGCGCCACGGCGATCAAGGCCGCGCTGGAGCAGTCCGGCGTGGCCGCCGACGACGTCGCCGAGGTGATCATGGGCTGCGTGCTGCCGGCCAACCTGGGCCAGGCGCCGGCCCGCCAGGCTTCGCTGGAAGCCGGCCTGCCGCCGGCCGCCGGCTGCACCACCATCAACAAGGTGTGCGGCTCGGGCATGAAGGCGATCATGCTGGGCCACGATCTGATCAAGGCCGGCTCCGCCTCCATCGTGGTGGCCGGCGGCATGGAATCGATGACCAATGCGCCGCACATGGTGCAGGCCCGCACCGGCATCCGCTACGGCGACGGCAAGCTGGTCGACCACATGGCCTGGGACGGCCTCACCAACCCCTACGACGGCAAGGCGATGGGCGTGTTCGGCGAGCTGTGCGCCGACAAGTACCACTTCAGCCGCGAGGACCAGGACGCGTTCGCGACGGAATCGGTGAAGCGCGCCCTGGCCGCGCAGCAGTCCGGCGCGTTCGCCGGCGAGATCGTCCCGGTCACCGTGGCCGGCCGCAAAGGCGACGTGGTGGTGGATAGCGACGAGCAGCCCGGTCGTTCCGACATCGCCAAGATCCCCTCGCTGAAGCCCGCCTTCCGCAAGGAAAACGGCACGATCACCGCGGCCAGCTCCTCGTCCATCTCCGATGGCGCCGCGGCCGTGGTGCTGTTGTCGGCCGACGATGCCAAGGCGCGCGGCCTCAAGCCACTGGCCCGCATCGTGGCGCACGCCACCCATTCGCAGGAGCCGGAATGGTTCACCACCGCCCCGGTGGGTGCCATCCGGAAGCTGCTTGAAAAAACCGGCTGGAAAATCAGCGATGTCGACCTGTTCGAGGTCAACGAGGCATTTGCCGTGGTGGCGATGGCGCCGATCAGGGAACTCGGCATTCCGCACGACAAGCTCAACGTCAACGGCGGCGCCTGCGCACTGGGCCACCCGATCGGTGCCAGCGGCGCCCGCCTGGTGGTGACCCTGCTCAATGCCCTGAAAACCCGGGGGCTCAAGCGCGGCATCGCCAGCCTGTGCATCGGCGGCGGCGAGGCCACGGCGATCGCGGTGGAATGCCTTGATTGAATCACGGGGCCATAACACCGGCACATCGATACTCACACGCTGAAAGCGCGTTGAACCGGCTTGCAATGGCGCCTGAAGGGAGTCTCCGAAAGTTATGGCGCAGAACCCGGGAAAGCGCTATTAATAAACGGCCATTCGGCATTCCACGGCAAAGGAGATCCACCATGAAGTTTACGCGTACCCTACTCGCCTCCGCGCTCGTCGCGCTGCTGGCGGCTTGCAGCAACGGCGCGCAGGATTCCGCGCAGAACGCCCAGCAGTCTGCTGACCAGGCTCAGCAGTCCGCCGACCAGGCCCAGAAGGCTGCTGAGCAGACGGCTCCGGCCTCCACTGCCGCCGCTCCGGCTTCCACCGCCGCTGCTCCTGCCTCCACGGCTGCTGCCCCGGCTTCCACTGCCGCTGCTCCTGCCGCTGCCAGCACCGCGAAGGACGCCATGGGTCACTGATCCACGGCTTTGTGGTTCGAAAAACGGCCGCCCCGCGCGGCCGTTTTTTTTGGGATTTGCTTATGCGTTCATCCTTGAACGCGGGAGTCAAACGGGCAGCCGTCCCCTGGCCGCACTTTTCGAGAAGAATCACTCCGAACCCGATTTTGGGGCACGCGCGATTTCGCCGCGCGCCGCTGCCGGTATCATCCACGGTTTCATCTCGACGGCAGCCGCGCATGAGTGTCATCGTCTCGCAGATCGATCCGCGTACCCCCGAGTTCCAGGCCAGCAACGAACGCCTGCGCCAGCTCACCGACGAACTGCGCCACGAACTGGCGAGCAGCGCCGAAGGCGGCGGCGCCAAGGCCCGCGAGAAGCACGTGGCGCGCGGCAAGCTGTTGCCGCGCGAACGTATCCGCGCCCTGCTCGATCCCGGCTCGCCGTTCCTCGAGCTCTCCCCGCTGGCCGCCCACGGCATGTACGACGATGCCGCTCCCGCGGCCGGCATCATCACCGGCATCGGCCGGGTACATGGCACCGAGGTGGTGGTGATCGCCAACGACGCCACGGTGAAGGGCGGCACCTACTTCCCGATGACGGTGAAGAAGCATTTGCGCGCGCAGGAAGTGGCGCTGGAGAACCGCCTGCCCTGCGTCTACCTGGTCGATTCCGGCGGCGCCTTCCTGCCGCTGCAGGACGAGGTGTTCCCGGACAAGGAGCACTTCGGCCGCATCTTCTACAACCAGGCGCGCATGTCGGGACTCGGGATTCCGCAGATCGCGGTGGTGATGGGCTCGTGCACCGCCGGCGGCGCCTACGTGCCGGCGATGAGCGACGAGACCGTCATCGTGCGCGGACAGGGCACCATCTTCCTGGGTGGCCCGCCGCTGGTGAAGGCCGCCACCGGCGAGGTGGTGGACGCCGAGACCCTGGGCGGCGCGGACGTGCATACCTCGATCTCCGGCGTGGCCGACCACTACGCCGAGAACGACGCCCACGCGCTGAGCATCGCGCGCGACATCGTCGCCAGCCTCAACCGCAGGAAGGCCATGCCGCTGGCGCTGCGCGAGCCGGTCGAGCCGAAGTACCCCGCCGAGGAGCTGTACGGCGTGATCCCCGAGGATACCCGCCGGCCGTTCGACATCCGCGAGGTGATCGCGCGCATCGTGGACGGTTCGGAGTTCCACGAGTTCAAGGCGCGCTACGGCAAGACCCTGGTGTGCGGCTTCGCGCACATCCACGGCTACCCGGTGGGCATCGTCGCCAACAACGGCATCCTGTTCGCCGAGAGCGCGCTCAAGGGCGCGCACTTCATCGAGCTGTGCAACCAGCGCAACGTGCCGCTGGTGTTCCTGCAGAACATCACCGGCTTCATGGTCGGCAAGAAGTACGAACAGGCGGGTATCGCCAAGGATGGGGCCAAGATGGTCACCGCCGTGGCCTGCTCGCACGTGCCGAAGTTCACCGTGGTGATCGGCGGCAGCTTCGGCGCCGGCAACTACGCGATGTGCGGCCGCGCCTACGGCGCGCGCTTCCTGTGGATGTGGCCGAACGCGCGGATCAGCGTGATGGGCGGCGAGCAGGCCGCCAGCGTGCTGGCCACGGTGAAGCGCGACGGCATCGAGGCCGCCGGCAAGTCGTGGAGTGCCGAAGAAGAGGATGCCTTCAAGGCGCCGATCCGCGAACAGTACGAACGCCAGGGCCACCCCTACTACGCCAGCGCGCGGTTGTGGGACGATGGCATCATCGACCCGGCCGACACCCGTCGCGTGCTGGGGCTGGCGATCTCCGCGTCGATGAACGCGCCGATCGAGCCGCAACGCTACGGCGTGTTCCGCATGTAGCGATCGCAGGCTGCCCTGCCGCGATCGCCGACGGACTCAGCGGCTGCGCGGGCGGAAATGCAGCGGCAACGCCTCCACCGCCATCCGCGCCTGCCCGGAAGCACCGGGGCCGTGCGACGTCGGCGGTGCCGGCGAAGCGGCAACCGGCCTCTTCGGCCCACAGGCGCCGCAGGTGGCACAGCCATCGGCACAATTGCCGGTGGCCTGTTTCGGCTGCAGGCGACGGCTGAGCGCCTGCGCGAGACGCGAATCGCGCCGCCGTGCGAGGCGGATCGAAGTCGCCGCCAGCCAGCGGTTGCTGAGTTGCGGCGCCAGCTTGCGGAACACCACCAGCACGCTGGCCGCCACGACCAGGCCGAGCACGATGTACTGGATCAGCAGGCCGGCGCTCATGCCAATGCGCTCGCGATCTGGAAGGTCAGGAACGAGGCCACGTAGGCCATCACGAACATGTAGCCGAACGAGATCGCCACGTTGCGCCAGGAATCGGTCTCGCGCTTGATCACCGCCAGCGTGGACATGCATTGCGGCGCATAGGCGAACCACACCAGCAGGGACAGCGCGCTGGCCAGCGAGATGTGCGAAGCCAGCGCCGGGCCGAGGCCGGCCGCGGTCTCGCCGCCCACGGCGTACACCGTGGCCAGCGCGGCCACCGCGGTCTCGCGCGCGGCGAAGGCCGGGATCAGCGCCAGGCTCATCTGCCAGTTGAAGCCGATCAGGGCGAAGATGTGCGCGAAGGCGCGGCCGAGATAACCGGCGAAGCTGTAGTCGATCGCCGGGCCGGTGGCGCCCGCCGGCGGCGCGGGAAAGCTGGACAGCGCCCACATCAGCACGGTGAGCGCCAGGATCACGCCGGTCAGCCGCTTCAGGAAGATCATGCTGCGCTCGTACAGGCCGATCCCGACATCGCGCACCTTGGGCAGGCGATACGAGGGCAGCTCCATCAGCAGCGCGTGCTCGCTGCGGTCGCGGCGGATGCGTTTCATCACCCAGCCCACCAGCATCGCGCCGGCGATGCCGGCCGCATACAGCGCGAACAGCACCAGGCCCTGCAGGTTGAACATGCCGAGCACCGCCCGCGAAGGGATGAAGGCGGCGATCAGCAGCGCGTACACCGGCAGCCGCGCCGAGCAGGTCATCAATGGCGCCACCAGGATGGTGGCGAGGCGGTCGCGCGGGTCGGTGATCGAGCGCGTGCCCATGATGCCGGGGATCGCGCAGGCGAAGCTGGAGAGAAGCGGGATGAACGAGCGCCCGGTCAGCCCCACCGACACCATCAGCCGGTCGAGCAGGAAGGCCGCGCGCGGCAGGTAGCCCGACTCCTCCAGCACGAGGATGAAGAAGAACAGCACCAGGATCTCGGGCAGGAAGCCCAGCACGGTGCCCAGGCCACCGCAGAGGCCGTCGGTCACCAGCCCCTGCAGCGGGCCCGCCGGCAACCACGTCGCCAGGTGGTTGCCCAGCCAGCCGAAACCGTCGCCGATCAGGTCGCTCATCGGCTTGCCGGCGGCATACACCGCCTGGAACACCAGGAACATCACCACCGCGAGGATGGCGAGGCCGAACACCGGGTGCAGCGCCCAGCGGTCCAGCGCGTCGTCCAGCTCCGCGGTCTGGCGCGGCATGCGCACGGTGGCGGCGAGCAGTTCGCGCACCTGCGCGTGCAGGTCGGCGCGGCTGGCCGCATCGTCGGCTTGCGCCGGCGACGGCTGCGGCAGCTCGCCGTCCACCCGCTCCACCAGTGCCTGCGCGCCACCGCGCTTCACCGCGACGGTTTCCACCACCGGCAGGCCGAGGCGACGCGACAGTTCCGCCACGTCGATCACGATGCCGCGCCGGCGCGCCGCATCCATCATGTTCAGCGCCAGCACCACCGGGCGGCCCAGCCGCCGCACCTCCAGCAGGAAGCGCAGGTGCAGGCGCAGATTGGTGGCGTCGGCCACGCAGACGATCAGGTCGGGTGGCGCCTCGCCGGGATAGTTGCCTTCCAGCACGTCGCGGGTGATCTGCTCGTCGGGGCTGACCGCGTCGAAGCTGTAGGCGCCGGGCAGGTCGAGGATCTGCAGCATGCGTCCGGACGGCGCCACGAAGCGCCCTTCCTTGCGCTCGATGGTGACGCCGGCATAGTTCGCCACCTTCTGCCTGCCGCCGGTGAGCAAATTGAACAGCGCCGTCTTGCCGCAATTCGGATTGCCGACCAGGGCGATGCGCAGCGCGTCCGCACTCATGCCGCCACCTCGGACCGGACCGCGACCCGCGCCGCCTCGGCACGCCGCAGCGCGAAGCGGGTGAAGCCGATCCGGATCAGCAGCGGATCGGCCCCCAGCGGCGCACAGGCCACCACCTGCACCGATTCGCCGTCGACGAAACCGAGGTCGCGCAGGCGCTGCGCGATCGGATCGTTCGCATGGGCGTCGTCCACGCGATCCACCACGGCGAGGGCACCCTTCGGCAAATCGGACAAGCGCACGGTCGACCCGATCACAAATAAGAATGGTTCGCATTGTACCCGCATTTCGCATTTGTTGCAGCGCCGCCCGGCCCTGGTTGCCCGACGATTTAAGATGTCGGCTTCCCCCAGCAGGATCCGTCGATGACCGCCTCCGTCCTGATCTCCGACCATGCCGGTGTGCGCACCCTCGCCATGCACCGCCCCGAGGTGCACAACGCCTTCGACGATGCGCTGATCGCCGAACTCACCGCCGCCATCGAGGCCGCCGGCCACGATCCGGCAACACGCGCCATCGTGCTCACCGGCAGCGGCGCCAGTTTTTCCGCCGGCGCCGACCTGAACTGGATGCGCGGCATGGCCAAGGCCAGCGAGGCGGAGAATCGCGCCGACTCGCTGCGCCTGGCGCGGCTGATGCGCAGCCTGCAGTTCTGTCCCAAGCCCACCGTGGCGCGCGTCAACGGCGCGGCCTACGGCGGCGGCGTGGGCCTGGTCGCCTGCTGCGACATCGCGATCGGCACGGACGCCGCGAAGTTCGGCCTCACCGAGGTGAAGCTGGGCCTGGTGCCCGCGGTGATCTCGCCCTACGTGGTCGCCGCGATCGGCCTGCGCCAGGCGCGCAGGCTGTTCCTCACCGGCGAGGTGGTGGACGCCGCCGAGGCGCAGCGCATCGGCCTGCTGCACCAGGTCGTCGCGCCCGCGGCATTGGACGACGCCGTGAACGGCGCGCTCAAGCTGCTCACCAAAGCCGGCCCCGAAGCGCAACGCCAAGCCAAGCAACTGGCCTTCCGCATGGGCGGCCTCGACGAGCACGCCGCCGAACGCGCCGACCATCGCAACGCCGAGCTGATCGCCCGCCTGCGCGTGTCGCCGGAAGGCCAGGAAGGGCTCGGCGCCTTCCTCGACAAGCGCGCGCCGGCGTGGATCGCTTCCTGACGGCGGCAGTGGCAAGCCGCATCTTTGCTGCGCTGCGCATCGGCGTGGCGCGACGCATCTGCTAATTTTCCGAGGCTTTGCCCCGGCCAAGGAACCCGCATGTTCGAACGCGTACTGATCGCCAACCGCGGCGAGATCGCCTGCCGCGTGATCCGCACCTGCCGCCGGCTCGGCATCCGCAGCATCGCGGTGTATTCGGAAGCGGACCGCGACGCGCAGCACGTGCGCCAGGCCGACGAGGCCTGGCCGATCGGCGGCCCGCGTCCGGCCGATTCCTACCTGCGCGTAGCCGCCATCCTCGACGCCGCGAAGAAGAGCGGCGCGCAGGCGATCCATCCCGGCTACGGCTTCCTGTCCGAGAACACCGCGTTCTCGCGCGCCTGCAGGGAAGCCGGCATCGTGTTCATCGGGCCGGATCCGGAGAGCATCGAGGCAATGGGTTCCAAGTCCGCCGCCAAGGCGCTGATGGCGAAACACGCCGTGCCGCTGGTGCCCGGCTACAACGGCGACAACCAGGACAACGCCTTCCTGGCTGCACAGGCGCACAAGATCGGCTACCCGCTGATCATCAAGCCCTCGGCCGGCGGCGGCGGCAAGGGCATGCAGATCGTGCGCGGCGACGCGGAATTCCCGGAGGCACTGGCCACCGCGCAGCGCGTGGCGCTGGCCGCGTTCGGCGACGCCAGCATGCTGCTGGAGCGCTACATCGAGCAGCCGCGCCACATCGAGTTCCAGGTGTTCGGCGACCGCCACGGCAACATCATCCACCTGGGCGAGCGCGAGTGTTCGGCGCAGCGCCGCTACCAGAAGGTGCTGGAGGAAACGCCCTCGCCCTTCCTCACGGACGAAACGCGGGCGGCGATGGGCGCCGCTGCCGTCGCCGCCGCGCGCGCGGTGGACTACGTGGGCGCGGGCACGGTGGAATTCATCGTGGGGCCGCAGGGCGATTTCCACTTCATGGAGATGAACACGCGGCTGCAGGTGGAGCACCCGGTCACCGAGCTCACCCACGGCGTGGACCTGGTGGAATGGCAGCTGCGCATCGCCGACGGCGAACCGCTGCCGCTCGCGCAGGACGAGGTGGTCTCGCGCGGACATGCGATCGAGGTGCGCCTGTACGCGGAAGACCCGGAGCAGAACTTCCTGCCCGGCTCCGGCAAGCTGCAGGCGCTGCGCCTGCCCGCGCCCTCGCGCCACGTGCGCATCGACGGCGGCGTGGCGCAGGGCGACACGGTGACGATCTTCTACGACCCGATGATCGCCAAGCTGATCGTGTGGGACGCCAATCGCCCGCAGGCCCTCGAGCGCCTGCGCCAGGCGCTGGCCGAATGCGAGATCGCGGGCCCGAAGTCCAACATCGCCTTCCTCGAACGGCTGGCGCGCCACCCGGCGATCACCGAGGCGCGCATCGACACCGGCTACCTCGACCGCCACCTCGACGAGTTCGTCGCCGGCCACAGCGAGCCTGATGCACGCACGCTGTTCGCCGCCGCCACTGCCGCGCTGCTGCATGACGAGGCGCACGTCGCGGCGAATCCCGCCGACCCGCATTCGCCCTGGGCCAGCGCCGACGCCTGGCGCGTGGGCCATGCCGGCAAGCGCGTCGTCGCGTTCACGCGCGGCGAGGCACGCTTCGAGATCGAAGCGCACGGCCACGCCGGCGACTACCGCCTGCGCCACGGCGACAGCACCTGCGACGTGCGCGGCGCGCGGCTGGACGGCAACGCGCTCAGCGCCCGCTACGACGGCGAGGCCGAACGCTACGCCCTGCGCGCCGATGCCCGCCGCGTATTGCTGCACGACGCCGCGGGTCGCCGCTGGCGCCTCGACCGTGCCGCCGCCTACGCCTGGGCGTCGAAGGGCGCCACGGGCGGCAACCAGGTCATCGCGCCCATGCCCGGTCGCATCGTGCTGGTGAAGGCCCGTCCCGGCGACAAGGTCGACGAAGGCCAGGAACTGCTGGTGATGGAGGCGATGAAGATGGAACTGGCCTTGAAGGCGCCTCGCGCCGGCACCATCGAAAGCGTGTCGGCCGCGCAAGGCGAGTTCGTCGAGGCCGACGCGGTGCTGGTGCGCTTCGCCAGCTGATCGGGGAGATCCGCCGTGGCCGAACTGTTCTACCGCGATCCCTACCTGCGCGAATGCGCGACCCAGGTCGTGCGCCACGACGAGGGCGGCCTGGTGCTGGCCGACACCATCTGCTACCCGGTCGGCGGCGGCCAGCCCGGCGACACCGGCACGCTGCGCCTGGCCGACGGTCGCAGCTGGCCCGTCCTCGACACCCGCCGCGACCGCGAGACGCGCGAGATCCTGCACCAGCTTCCCGCCGACGCGCCGCGGCTGGCGCCCGGCACGGCGGTCACGCTGGTGCTGGACTGGGAACGCCGCCACCGCCACATGCGCATGCATACCGGCCTGCACCTGCTCGGCTCGCTGATCAAGGCCGGCGTCACCGGCGGCAACCTCACCGACCATGGCGGCCGGCTGGACTTCGACCTCGGCGGCCTCGACATCGCGCTGGCCGCGGACGAGCTCACCGCCGGCCTGCAACGCCTGGTGGCCGCCGACGCGCCGCTGCACATCAACCACATCAGCGGTGCCGAGCTGGCCGCGCGGCCGGAGCTGATCCGCACCATGTCGGTCACCCCGCCGTTGCACCTGCCGCAGATCCGCCTCGTCGAGATCGAGGGCGTGGACCTGCAGCCCTGCGGCGGCACCCACGTGGCGCGCACCGGCGAAGTCGGCGCGCTGCGCGTGAGCAAGATCGAGAACAAGGGCAGCCACAACAAACGCGTGGCCGTGACTTTCGCGGACTGAGCCTGACCATGAACACTGACAACCACGTCCGCATCGTCGAAGTCGGCGCCCGCGACGGCCTGCAGAACGAGAAGACCCTGCTGCCGGCCGAGGTGAAGATCGCGCTGATCGACCGGCTCTCCTCCACCGGCCTGAAGACCATCGAGGCCACCAGCTTCGTCAGCCCCAAGTGGGTGCCGCAACTCGCCGACGCGGCCGAGGTGTTCGCCGGCATCCGCAAGGTGCCGGGCGTGGGCTATCCCGTGCTGGTGCCGAACCTGCAGGGCTACGCGCGGGCGCGCGAAGCAGGCGCCAGCGAGGTCGCCGTGTTCACCGCCGCCAGCGAGGCGTTCAACCGCAAAAACGTCAACGCCTCCATCGACGAATCCATCGAACGCTTCGCGCCGGTGCTGGAACGCGCGAAGGCCGATGGCGTGGCGGTGCGCGGCTACGTTTCCACCGTGCTCGGCTGCCCCTACCAGGGCGAGGTGCCGGTGGGCGACGTGGTGCGCGTGGCGAAGCGGCTGCACGCACTCGGCTGCCACGAGATCTCGCTCGGCGACACCATCGGCGTGGGCACGCCGGCGAAGGCGCGCGCGATGCTGCGCGCGGTGGCGCAGGAGGTGCCGATGGCTGCACTGGCCGTGCACTTCCACGACACCTACGGCCAGGCGCTGGCGAACATCCTGTCCTGCCTCGAAGAAGGCGTGCGCGTGGTCGACAGCGCGGTCTCCGGCACCGGCGGCTGCCCCTACGCCAAGGGTGCGACCGGCAACGTGGCCAGCGAGGACGTGGTCTACATGCTGCACGGCATGGGCATGCAGACCGGCATCGACCTCGACCTGCTGGTCGCCACCGGCGCCTGGCTGGCCGCGCAACTGCACAAGGACACCGCCAGCCGCGTCACCCGGGCGCGCACGGCCGCCGGCTGAGCTTCCCGCAACCCCTGGCGCGCTCGCTATCATCGGCCTCTCGATTGGCAAGGGGACGAACGATGCGCACAAGCCCGATGCTCCGGTGGACGACGGCACTCCTGCTGCTCCTGCTGTGTTCCCTGGCTGCCGCCGCAACGGCGCCCAAGGGCGACTGGCTGCTGCTGCCCGACCGGGTGTGGACCGCCGACGGCGACGCCGCGCATGCCGGCTGGGCCGTGCTGGTGCATGACGGCAGGATCGCCGCGGTGGGGCCGGCGGCGTCGATCGACGCGCCGGCCGGCGCGCAACGCATCGAGCTGCCGGGCACCACGCTCACGCCCGGCCTGACCGACCTGCACTCGCACCTGTTCCTGCATCCGTACAACGAGACGCTGTGGAACGACCAGGTGCTCACCGAGCCGCAGGACTACCGCACGCTCGAAGCCGCGAAGCACGCGCGCGATACCCTGCTCGCCGGCTTCACCACCTTGCGCGACCTCGGCACCGAGGGCGCCGGCTTTGCCGACGTGTCGGTGAAACGCGCCATCGACGAAGGGCTGATTCCCGGCCCGCGCCTGTTCGTGGCCACCCGCGCGATCGTCGCCACCGCCAGCTACGGCCCGGGGCCACGCGGCTTCCGGCCCGACCTGGAGCTGCCGCAGGGCGCGCAGCCGGTGACCGGCGTGGATGCCGCCGTGGCCGCCGTGCGCGAGCAGGCCGCCCGCGGCGCGGACTGGATCAAGCTCTATGCCGACTACCGCGTCGGCGACCACGGCGAAACCATGCCCACGCTGTCGCCGGCCGAGATCAAGGCCATCGTGGAGGCCGCCCACCAGATCGGCCGCCCGGTGGCCGCACACGCAGCCAGCGAGGCCGGCGTGCGCAACGCGGTGGAGGCCGGCGTGGACACCATCGAGCACGGCTACGGCGCCAGCGAGGCCACCTTCCGCCTGATGAAGCAGAAGGGCGTGGCCTACGAGCCCACGCTCACCGCGGTGGAGGCCACCTCCGAGTACTTCCAGCACTACGTGCCCGGGCAGTCGGCGCCCACGCCGGCCATGCAGGAATCCGAGCGCGCCTTCCGCACCGCGCTCAAGCTCGGCGTCACCATCGGCAACGGCAGCGACGTGGGCGTGTTCGCGCATGGCGAGAACTGGCGCGAGCCGGCCGCGATGGTGGCCGACGGCATGACGCCTGCGCAGGCGCTGCACGCCGCCACCGACGTGGCGGCGAAGATCCTCCGGCAGCAGGCCGTGTTCGGTCGCGTCGCCCCCGGCCTGCACGCCGACCTCGCCGCCTTCACGGGTGATCCGAGCGTGCACATCGGCGACCTCGCGCATCCGGTGTTCGTGATGAAGGACGGCGTGGTGTACCGCACGCCGGCGGGCACCCCATGAGCGCAGCCTTCCTGATCCGCCCCATCGAACCGCGCGACGACGCCGCGATCGCCGCGATCATCCGCGCAGTGATGCCCGAGTTCGGCGCCAGCGGCCCCGGCTTCGCGATCCACGACGCCGAGGTGGACACGATGTGCGCCGCCTACGCACAGCCGCGCTGCAGCTACTTCGTGGTCGAGCGCGACGGCATGGTGGTCGGTGGCGGCGGCGTGGCGCCGCTGGCCGGCGGCGAGCCGGACGTGTGCGAGCTGCGCAAGATGTACTTCCTGCCGGAAGCGCGCGGCATCGGCGCCGGTACGGCCATGATGCAGCGCTGCCTCGATGCAGCGCGCGGGCACGGTTTCGGCCGCTGCTACCTGGAGACGCTTACCGGCATGGATGCGGCCCAGGCGCTGTATCAGCGCAGCGGCTTCGTGCCGATCTGCGCCCCGCTGGGCGGCACCGGCCATCACGGCTGCGACCGCTGGTTCATCCGTGAACTGTGAGGCGACGAGGCGACGCCATGAGCACCCGTGACCCGCGCGTCGACGCCTATATCGCCGAATCCGCCGAGTTCGCCCGGCCCATCCTCGAACAGCTGCGCGCCGCGGTGCATGCCGCCTGCCCCGAGGTGGAGGAAGGCATCAAGTGGAGCATGCCGTTCTTCAGCTACAAGGGCTCGCCGATGTGCCACATGGCCGCGTTCAAGCAGCACTGCAGCTTCGGCTTCTGGCTGTCGAAAGATGTCATCGGCGGCAACGACGGGGACGGCATGGGCCAGTTTGGCAAGCTCGCCACGCCCAAGGACCTGCCCCCGAAGAAGGAACTGGCTGCCCTGCTCCGCAAGGCGATGGCCCTGAACGAAGCCGGCGTGAAGCATGCGCGCCCGAAGGCGGGCGGCAAGCCGCCGCCGGTAACGCCCGAGGATCTCGCCGCGCTGCTCGCGAAGCGGCGGCACGCCCCCGCGCGCAAGACCTGGACGGCTTTCCCGCCGGGCGCCCGGCGCGAGTATGTCGACTGGATCACCGGGGCAAAAACCGCAGCCACCCGCCAGCGGCGCCTCGCCACCACGCTGGAGTGGCTGGCCGAGGGCAAGCGGCGCAGCTGGAAATACGAAACATGCTGAGGGCCGTCCGCCGATGATCCGCATCGCCCGCGAGCAAGACGCCGCAGCCATCCAGGCGATCTATGCGCCGCATGTCAGCGACGGCACCGCCACCTTCGAGAACGTCGTGCCCGGCGTGGCGGCGATGCGCGAACGCCTGTTGGCCCGCCTGCCGCACTATCCATGGCTGGTGTGGGAAGAAGGTGGCGAGGTGCTGGCCTACGCCTATGCCGGCCGCTTCCGCGAACGCGCCGCCTACGACTGGATCGCCGAAACCTCGATCTACGTGCATCCCGACGCGCAGCGCCGCGGCATCGCACGCCGGCTCTACGGTACCCTGCTGGAGGCGATGCGCCTGCAGGGCCTCACCCAGGCGGTAGGCGTGATCACCCTGCCCGGCACGACCAGCGTGGCACTGCACGAATCGATGGGCTTCGTACCCGCCGGCGTATGGCGGCAAAGCGGCTACAAGCTGGGGCAATGGTGGGACGTGGGCGTGTGGCAGAAGACCTTGCAGCCGGCGACGATTCCGCCGCCGGCTGCCATGCCGTTCCAGTCGATTGCCGCGACGCCGGCGCTGCGCGCCTTGCTGGACTGAACGCCCGGCGCACCGGCCGCCATGCCTCAGTGGTTGAGCAGCAGATCGACGATCACGCCGGTGGTGACCGCCACCAGCAGGAAGTCGCCGGTGTCACTGCGCACCCAGTGGTAGCCACGCGGCGGCTCGCGCAAACGGGCGGCGCGCCAGTCGTACACCACATAGCGAGGGCCGCGGTATTCCGCCGGCAGGTAGCCGCCGCGCCTGTACCAGCCCTCGTGCATGCCGCGGTCATGCCAGCTCTTGTAGTGACCATAGGCGTGGCCGTCGCCATGCCCGTGGTCACGATCATCGTCGTGCCCGCGATCATGATGGCCATGGTCCTGCTGGTGGTGATCATGGTCGTGCCCCCAGTCGTTCCCGTGATCCTGCGCCAGCGCGGCGCCACTGGCCAGCATCAGCGTCACGCCGCAGGCGGCAGCCAGAACAAGCAGTTTCTTCATGCGTCCGATTCCTCCGAATGAGCCATGCGGCCCACCCTCATCGTATATGCAACCGCCTGGCGCCAATGCGCGATCCGTCACCAGGCGACCAACAGGCCGGCCGCCGGCCTGAACCGGCATCCAGCACCTGCCCCAGAAAAATAGAAAAATAGGGTACTGAGCGCGGTCGACGCGAAGCCGACGTCGCCGTCCCGGTCCCGCATGCCGGGCGACCACGCGCGAACGAATCACGGATCCGCACCGGACGAGGCCCTGCCGATCCCCCGGGGATCGACAGGGCCTCGCAGGCGACCTCAGTGACTGGCGGCAATGATGCTGGCGATCACGCCGGTGGTGATCGCCACCAGCAGGAAGTCGCCATTGTCACTGCGCACCCAGTGATAGCCGCGCGGCGGCTGGCGCAGGTGCGAATGGCGCCAGTCGGTCACCACGTACTGCCGGCCGCGATAGGCCTGTGGCACGTGGCCGCCCTTCTTGTACCAGCCCTCGTGGCGGCCTTGATCGTACATGCCGTGATACTGGCCATGATGCTGATGCTGATCCTGTCCATATCCCTGCGCGAACGCAGCGCCGCTCGAAGCCAGCAAGGAACCGCACAACACGAACGCGCCGATAACCTTTTTCATGGAAACCTCCTCAATTGGAAATCCATCGGATACGCATGCCTTGGCATGCCCCCCTCGATCCTGTGCGGGCCGGACCGCGGTGTGGCCACAATCCGCCAAGTCTCCCAAACCTGGCGTGAATTCGAAGGCAGCCCCACCGCCCTCGTTCGGTCATCATTGGGCTTTGACGCTGCGCTAACATAATGGTTTCGGCTTCCACGGAATATCCCAATCATGCAGCTCAACCAGGTCAAGGCGATCATCACCGGCGGCGCCTCCGGTCTCGGCCACGCGGTGGCGCAGCACCTCGTCGCCCACGGCGGCCAGGTGGCGCTGTTCGACGTCAACGAGGAGAAGGGCCACGCCGCCGCCAAGGCGCTGGGCGAGGCCGCGCGCTTCCACAAGACCGACGTGACCAGCGAAGACGGCGTGGCCGCCAGCGTGGCCGCCGCGCGCGAGGCGATGGGCGGGTTGAACGTGGTGATGAACTGCGCCGGCATCCTCGGCGCCGGCCGCGTGCTGGGCAAGGAAGGCGCGATGCCGCTGAACACCTTCGCCACTACCGTGATGGTCAACCTGGTCGGCAGTTTCAACGTGGCCAAGGCCGGCGCCGCGCTGATGCAGCACAACGAGGCGGGCGAGGACGGCGAACGCGGCGTGATCGTCAACACCGCCAGCGTGGCCGCCTACGAGGGCCAGATCGGCCAGGCTGCCTACTCCGCCTCCAAGGGTGGCGTGGTCGGCATGACCCTGCCGATGGCGCGCGAGCTGGCGCGCTTCGGCATCCGCGTGGCGACCATCGCGCCGGGCATCTTCTGGACGCCGATGGTGGACGGCATGCCCGAAGCCGTGCAGCAGTCGCTGTCCGCATCGATCCCCTTTCCCTCGCGTCTGGGCAGGCCCGAGGAATTCGCCGCCACTGTGGCCTTCATCCTCGCCAACCGCTACATCAACGGCGAAACGATCCGCCTCGACGGCGCGGTGCGGCTGCAACCCAAATAGATTAAGGATGAACCCACCCCGTGCGGGCCAAGGATGGTCGACGGCACCGGGCCAGTTCCCTTGCCGTCATTCCGGCGAAGGCCGGAATCCGGTCGAGTACGGGTGCGAAGCACGCAAATCTGTTTCGAATGCTTCGCATGGCGTATTTCACTGGATTCCGGCCTGCACCGGAATGACGAGCCCTCCATCACCCAACACCCGGTTCCAACCCATGAAAGCTTCCGACGTCAAGAAAGGCAACGTGGTCGAACACGAAGGCACCGTGTACCAGGTGCGCGACATCGAGCGCAGCTCGCCCACCGCGCGCGGCGGCAATGTCACGTTCCGCTTCACCCTGTATTCGATCCCCGGCGGTCGCAAGTTCGACCTCAGCCTGCGTGCCGACGACGACCTGAAGGAAATGGACCTGGTGCGCCGCGCCGCGAACTTCTCCTACAAGGACGGCGAGGCCTTCGTGTTCATGGACGCGGAGGACTACACCCAGTACCTGCTCGGCCCGGAACTGGTCGGCGACAACGCCGGCTACGTCGTGGAGGACGTGGAAGGTTTCTACGTGCAGCTGATCGACGACGCGCCGGTGGGCCTGCAGGTGCCCACCAGCGTGGTGCTCACCGTGGTGGACACCGCGCCGGAGCTGAAGGGCGCCAGCGCCACCAAGCGCACCAAGCCGGCCAAGCTCAACACCGGCGTGGAGATCCAGGTACCCGAATACATCACCAACGACGAGAAGGTGTGGGTCAACACGCTGACCGGGGAATTCGCCGGCAGGGCCTGAGCCACGCGACCGGTGGGCCGCGGACGGTTTTTGCCATACTCGCCACTCCCCCGCCATCGAGCGTTGCTCCATGCCCGCCAGCGGCTACTCCCTGCGCACCCAGCTCGTCGAAAGCCTGACGCTCATCAAGCGGCCGGACGTGCCGCTGTGGGTGGTGCTGCGCAATACCCTCGCGGTGGTATTGCCGCTGGGCGCAGGGCTGGCCACGGGCTTCCCGGAGGTCGGCCTGGGCGTGGCCGCCGGCGCGCTGGACACGATGTTCTCCGACCAGCCCGGCCCCTATCGCCAGCGCATGCGCCGCCTGCTGCTGGCGGCGCTGGTGGCGGGGCTGGCCGCACTGCTGGGCTTCACCATCGGCGGCCAGTTGCTGCCGATGCTGCTGGCCACCGCCGCGTTCGGCTTCTGCGGCGGCATGCTGGTGGTGTTCGGCGCGGACGCCGCGCGCGTGGGCATGACCAGCATGATCCTGCTGGTGATCGCCGCCGCCACGCCGATCTCGTCCGGGGACGCCCTGCTCGCTTCCGGCCTGATCGCCTGCGGCGGCCTGCTGCTCACCCTGTTCGCGGTGGCCGCCTGGCCGCTGCAGCGCTACCGGCCGGAACGCCATGCGCTGGCCGGGGTGTACGCCGGCCTCGCCGCGCTGGCGCGACAGCCGAACCAGGACGATGACGCGAACCTCGCGCTGACCGACGCGATGACTTCGCTGCAGCACACCCTGCTCGGCCGCGATCGCGCGCACGGCCGCGCGATGGAAGCATTCGCCGTGTTGCTGGAGCTGGCCGAGCGCATCCGGCTGGAGCTGACCGCGCTGCCCGAGCTGCATGCCGGCCCCGTCGCGCACGCGCGCGACCGCGACGACGCCGCCCGCGTGCTGGAGGCGGTCGCGCACGCGCTGGAAGCCGGCGAACCACCCCGCGAGGCGGAGCGCGCGCTGGCCGCCATGCGTGACCGGGCATCGTCCGGGCTCGACCACGGTGCAGGCGCCGGCGGCCTGGCCATGCATCTGGACGGCCAGCTCGCCGCCGCCGTGCGCAACGCGAACTGGGCGGGCAGTCGCGGCGAGCTGCGGGCGGCGGCGGCGGAAACCCGGTTGCCGCGCACCCTGCAAAGCGGCTCGGCGCGCGCCATGCTGCGCGCCAACCTCACGCCGCGCTCGGTGGCGTTTCGCCATGCCGTGCGCATGGCGGTCTGCCTCAGCGCGGCGCTGCTGGTCTCGCGCCTGCTGGCGCTGCCGCATGGCTACTGGCTGCCGATGACCACCGCGATCGTGCTGCGATCGGATTTCTCCGCCACCTTCAACTTCGGGCTGCTGCGCGTGGTGGGCACGGTGCTCGGCCTGGTGCTGACCACCGCGCTGCTGCACCTCACGCCGGATTCGCCGTGGGCGCACCTCGCGCTGATGGCGCTGCTGTGCATGGGGTTCCGCTGGCTGGCCAACGCGCACTACGGCATCGCGGTGGCCGCGCTCACCGGCACCGTGGTGATCCTGCTCGCGTACGAAGGCGTCGACTCCGGCGTGGCGGTGACCGACCGCGTGATCAACACCGCGCTCGGCTGCGGCATGGCGATGCTCGCCTACCTGGCGTGGCCGACCTGGGAGCGCGGCCGCGCGCACGATGCACTCGCCGAGATGCTGGGTGCCTATGCCGGCTACCTGCGCGCGCTGGCCGTGCCGGAGCAGCGCGAGGCGCAGCGCGAGACGCGCAGCCTGGCGCGCACCGCGCGCAGCAATGCGCTCGCCTCGCTCGAACGCATGCGGGCAGAGCCGGGGACGCCGCGCTCGCTGCTGGAACTGGCCCGTGCGCTGTTCGCCAACGGCAACCGGCTGGCGCGCACCGCGATGGCACTGGAGGCGCTGGGCGAGGCATCGCCGTCGCGGCCCGCCGCCATGAACGCGTTCGTCGCCACCTGCGCGGATGCCGTGCAGGCGATCGCCACCGCCCTGCGCGAGCGACGCGCCCCCGATGCGCTGCCCGACCTGCGCGCCCTGCAGCAGGCACTCCCCGCCGCGTTGCGGCAGGCCGGCGGACAGGCCGAAGCCGAGTCGCTGGTCCGGCTCGGCGACCGCCTGACCGACAACATCGACACGCTGGCCCACGTGCTGCGGCGTGCGTATCCCGCTACCGGAAACGCCTGACCCCGGTCAGCCGGCCAGTTCGCGCTGCAACCAGGCCCGCGCCAGCCGCCACTCGCGCTGCACCGTGCTGGTGGAGATCTCCAGCGCCGTCGCGATCTGTTCGGCGCTCATGCCCATGAAGAAACGCATCGCCACGATGTCCGCCTGGCGGCGGTCCAGCGTGGCCAGCAGGTCCAGGCACTCGACCAGGGCGCTGTAGTCGACCCCGTCGGACAGCTCCATGGAGATTTCGGTGATCTGCAGGCGGTCGGTCTCGCGCGGCCGCTTGGCGGCATTGCGACGGCGCGCCGAATCCACCAGCACTTCGCGCATCGCGCGTGCCGCCACGCCCAGCAGGTGGCGGCGATTCGCCCAGTCCGGCGCCTGCGTGCCGCCGAAGACCTTCAGATAGGCCTCGTTGACCAGGGCCGTGGCGCTCAGCGTGCGCTCCATCTGCTCGTTGCCGAGCTGGGCGCGGGCGATGCCGTGCAGCGCGTCGTACATCTGGCGCAAGGCCTCGTTCAGGGCTACCGGATCGCCCGCCTGGGCGTCGTGCAGCAGCCGGGTCACTTCGACCGTGTCGTTCAATGTCTCGCTCCTGTTCCGCCGGTCGCCTTCTCGGCGACCACGAGCAGCGGATCGTGACACGGCACCGATGACGAATCGACTGCCGGACCGCCCGGCATGGGCAAGCCGTCCGGCAATGGCCGGGCTGCCATCGCCCGGGGGCGGCAGTCCCTGCCGCGCGCCGGCGACCCGGGTGTCCGCCTGGTTCCTGCGGCAAGCGGCATCGTGCCGCTGCGCACCTGGCGCAGCCTGGCGTCCAGGCTTGCTGCATCGAGCGCCCGCGGATCCGTGGGCGCCGCCTTGCTCGCGCGGTTGAAGGCCGTCAGCCGGGCCAGCCATTGCGCCGCCTGGCCGGAGTGTCCGTCATGCAAGGCCGCTTCACCCTGCCCGGCCAGCGCACGGCCCCAGGCATCCGGCCGCTCCCGCGACCCGCGCGCGCCCAGCTGCGCCTGCGCCGCGCCGAAGTCCTGTGCAGCGGCGGACGCCTCGCCGCGCGCCAGCGCCGCTTCGCCCAGCACGATCAGGGCACTGGCGCGGTTGTCCTGCGCCCACGCCAGGCCGCTGCGCGCACGCGCGGCCAGCCGGGGCAGCTGCGGCTGCAGCAAGGCGACGGCATCGGCGCCGCGCCCCGTCTGCATGTACACCTTCGCCAGCTCGGTCAGCGTGTACAGCTCGAAATCGGGCGATTCGCCGGCGAAGGAGTGCACCAGTTGCGCGGAACGCTCCAGCGCGTCGCGTGCATCCGGCAGGCTGCCGGATCGGGCCAGCGCCACGCCGAAACAGGTAAGCAGCCCGGACATGCCGGGGCCGGCCGAGCCCACCTGCCGGTCGTAGTCGGCAACCGCGCGCCGGAACAGCTTCAGCGAGCCGGCGGGGTCCTGGCGCATCGACACCAGCGCCAGCACGAAGCGGTAGTAGACCAGCGCGGGGTCATCCTTCACGTACAGGCGCTGCGCCTCATCCAGCGCCTGCCGCGCGCTGGCGATCGCGCCGGCGTCGTCATCCATCGAGCCCTGTGCCATCGCCAGCACGGCCTCGGCCTGCAGATGCAGCTCGCGATCCGGCGGCGTGCGCGCGTCGAGCGAGGCGAGTATCTGGCGCGTTTCGCGCGCGATCGACCCGGCCGTCCCGGCCGGCCCACCCAGTTCGCTGTAGAGCAGGTTGATGCGCACCCGCAGGATCTCGTCGGCATGGTTGCCGGGCGCCCGTGCCAGCAGCGCCATGGCTTCGCGATCGAGCGGAATCGCCGCCGCCAGGTTGATCACGGTGGAATAGGCGCGCCCCAGCGCCGCCAGCACCCGCCCGCGCTCCAGCGCGTCGGCGTCGTAGGAGGCCTGCAGCTTGCGTGCCTCCTGCAGCAGCGGAATCGCCTGGCCACCGAGGCCGAGCTGGTTGTACGAGCGCGCCATCGACAGCAGCAGGCTGACCCGCACCGGCGCCGCGATGCCCCGTTGCGACATCAGGGTGGCCGCGCCGCGGTCGAGCACTTCGCGCACCGTGACCTTGCTGCCCTGCGCATGGGTGGGGTCGGCGTTCTCGAACAGGTCCTGCAGGAAGCCGGCGATCGCCGCCGTCTTGTCGCGCTCCAGTTCAAGCCGCCGCATCTGCTGCATCCGCTGCGTCGCGAAGGACACCAGCAAGGCCAGCACCAGCGCTGCCGCGCTGGCGCCCACCGCATGCCGGCGCAGGAACAGGCGCGCGCGATACCAGGCCGCGCCTTGCCGGGCGCGCACCGGCCGCGCGGTGAGGTAGCGCTGCAGGTCGGCGGCCAGCGCGTCCACGCCCGCGTAGCGCTCGCAGGGATCGCGCCGCAGCGACTTCATCACGATGGCGTCGATGTCGGCCGGCACCTCGCGCCGCAGCGACGTCACGTCGGATTTGCGCAGGCGCCGGCTCGGCGGCAGCAGCTTGCCGGTATCGATGGCCTGCGACAGCCTCACCGGCGAAACCTCGTCGCCGTCGCCGAACGGGCGCACGCCGCAGACCAGCTGGTACAGCACCACGCCCAGCGACCACACGTCGGCGCCGGTGCCCAGCGGCCGGCCGTGCAGCTGCTCGGGGCTGGCGTAGGCCAGGGTCAGGCTGCGCATGTCGGTCTGCGTCCGCGTGGCCGCCACGCCGCCGACATGGTCGAGCAGCCGGGCGATGCCGAAGTCCAGCAGCTTGGGCTCGCCCTCGTCGGTCACCAGGATGTTGCCGGGCTTGAGGTCGCGGTGGATCACCAGGTGCTGATGCGCGTAATGCACGGCCGCGCACACCTTGAGGAACAGGGCCACCCGCTCGCGCAACGGCAGGTTCTGGCGCTCGCACCAGCGGTCGATGCGCTCGCCCTGCACGTATTCCAGCGCCAGGAACGAGCGACCGTCGCTGGTGGTGCCACCGTCGATCAGGTGCGCGATGTTGGGATGGTTGAGCGTGGCGAGGATGCGGCGCTCCTCCGCGAAACGCCGCAGCGGTTCGTGCCCGGAGATGCCGCCGGCATGCAGGAACTTGATCGCCACCTGCTGGCGCAACTCGTCCGGCGTCCCCTCGCCCAGCGCCCGCTCGGCCAGGTAGACCACGCCGCCGCCGCCCTCGCCCAGGCGGCGCAGGATGCGGTAGCCGCTGCTGCCCGCCGCGTTGATCGTGGTGCCGACCACCTGCGGCGCCGCGGCCAGCCGCGGCAGGCTGCAGCCCACGGTCGCCTCGGCGGCCTCCAGCATCCAGCGCACTTCGTTGCGCAGGGTCTCGTCGCCGCCGCAGTTCGCGGCGACGTAGGGCTCTCGCTCCGTTTCGACCAGATCCAGCGCAGCCAATGCGATCGGTTTCGCGCGGAGGTAACGTAATCGACGTTCCTCGTTCACTGCAGTCCCCCTGTGCGCCTCGCTCCTTGACGCGCTTTCGGACTCCCGGAGTATAGGCTCCCGCCATCGCCGTGCGCATGTGCCTGGCCGGGCCAGGCTGGCGATGGCCAGCCTCCCCGGGAGCGGCCCCCGATGTGCGCTCGCGGCACGACGCAGGCAGGCCGGCGCTCTACACTCGCCGGATGCTCAAGATCGACACCCACGCCCACATCCTGCCCCGCGACTGGCCCAACCTCGCCGCCAAGTACGGCGACGAACGCTTCCCGGCGATGACCCACACCGACGGCCGCCACCGCATCTACAAGGACGGCAAGTTCTTTCGCGAGGTGTGGGACTCCGCGTTCGACCCGCAGACCCGCATCGACGACTACGCCCGCTTCGGCGTCGACGTGCAGGTGATCTCCACCGTGCCGGTGCTGTTCTCGTACTGGGCGCCGGGGCACCAGGCGCTGGAGCTGCACCGCCACCTCAACGACCACATGGCCGGCATCTGCCGCGACTTCCCGCGCCACTACGCCGGCATCGGCACCGTGCCGCTGCAGGCGCCGAGCCTGGCCATCCGCGAGCTGGAGCGCTGCATCGACGAACTGGGCCTGCAGGGCGTGCAGGTCGGCTCGCACTGCAACGACTGGAACCTGGACGCGCCGGAGCTGTTCCCGTTCTTCGAGGCCGCCGCCGACCTCGGCGCCGCCGTGCTGGTGCACCCGTGGGACATGATGGGCATGGCCGGCATGCCGAAGTACTGGCTGCCGTGGCTGGTGGGCATGCCGGCCGAGCAGGCGCGCGCGGCCTGCTGCCTCGCCTTCGGCGGCGTGCTGGAGCGCCTGCCCCGGCTGCGCGTGATGCTGGCCCATGGCGGCGGCAGCTTCCCCTGGACGATCGGCCGCATCGAGCACGGCTTCAAGATGCGCCCCGACCTGGTGGCCACCGACAACCCGCGCAACCCGCGCGAATACCTGAAGCGCTTCTATTTCGACTCCTGCGTGCACGACGACCGGGCGCTGCGGTGGTTGCTGGATGTGACCGGCGTCGAGCAGGTGATGCTGGGCACCGACTATCCTTTCCCGCTGGGGGAACAGGAACCCGGCAGCGGCATCGAGGCCCTTGGGCTGGACGATGCCGACCGCGCGCGCCTGTTCCACGGCACCGCGCTGGAATGGCTGGGCCTGCCCAGGCACCGCTTCGCATCCGCCACCACCGTCTGAGGACTTCGCATGGCCCTTCTGCGCTCCACCGTCATCGCCGTCGCGCTCGCCGCCGGCCTGCTGGCAACCGCCCCGTCCTCGGCCGCCGATGTCAGCATGGCCAACGGCAGCGTGAACTTCAGCACCCCGGACGGCTGGCTGGACATCATGCAGACCGACGGCGATCCGGAAGTACGCGTGTTCCAGGTGCCCGATCCCTCGCCCACCGGCCGCAGCACGCTGGCCCGCGTCACGGTGACGGTGAAGCAGGAGCCCGACATCAACGGCTTCCGCGGCTACATGGACCAGGCCACCGCCGCGGCGATGGCGCTGCCCGGCTACCAGGCCGCGGCCAAGGCGCCCGAACCCAACAGCTTCAGCTACACCGCGCGCGACGCCGGCGTGGCCTCCAGCTACCGCGAGCGCTACTGGTACCGGGACGGCCACGCGATCCAGCTGCGCTGCGTGCGCCCCGCCCAGAGCCAGGCCGGCGCCGCCTGGATCGCCGCCTTCGACCGCGGCTGCGACGCGATCGCCGCGCGGTTGAAGTAGGAGCGGCTTCAGCCGCGATACCTTTAGCCGCGATACAACGCCGGGGTCGTGGCTGAAGCCGCTCCTACGGTCGGCGCCCCACGCAGGAATCACCGATGTCCGACTTCCAAGCCACCATCGCCTGGGCCGAAGCCGCCGATGCCGCCGACCCGCTGCGCGCATTCCGCGACGAGTTCCTGATCCCGCCGCACGAGGGCCGCGACTGCGCATACTTCTGCGGCAACTCGCTGGGCCTGCAGCCGCGCGCGGTGCGCGCCGCGCTGGCCGCCGAGCTTGACGACTGGGCGCAGCTCGGCGTGGAAGGCCACTTCAAGGGCCGCCTGCCGTGGATGGACTACCACGAATTCGTGCGCGACCACCTCGCCGAGGTGGTCGGCGCGCAGCCGTCCGAAGTGGTGGCGATGAACACGCTGGGCGTGAACCTGCACCTGATGATGGTGAGCTTCTACCGCCCCACCGCCGCGCGCCCCGCGATCCTGATGGAGGCCGGCGCCTTCCCCACCGACCGCTACGCGCTGGAATCGCAGATCCGCTTCCACGGCTTCGACCCGGCCAGCGCGCTGATCGAGCTGGAAGCCGACGAGCCGAACGGCACGCTGTCGATGGCCGCGATCGAACGCGCGCTGGCCGAGCACGGCTCGCGCATCGCGCTGGTGATGCTGCCCGGCGTGCAGTACCGCACCGGCCAGGCCTTCGATCTCAAGGCCATCGCCGCACTGGGACACAAGCACGGCTGCCACGTCGGCTTCGACCTCGCCCACGCCGTGGGCAACCTGCCGCTGCGACTGCACGACAGCGGCGCCGACTTCGCGGTCTGGTGCAGCTACAAGTACCTCAACAGCGGGCCCGGCGCGGTCGGTGGCGCCTTCGTGCACGAGCGCCACGCACGTGCCGTGTTGCCGCGCTTCGCCGGCTGGTGGGGCCACGACAAGACCACCCGCTTCCGCATGGGCCCCGAGTTCGTGCCCACGCCCGGCGCCGACGGCTGGCAGCTGTCCAACCCGCCCATCCTCGCGCTGGCCCCGCTGCGCGTGTCGCTGGAAATCTTCCACCGCGCCGGCATGGCACGGCTGCGCGAGAAGTCGCTGCAGCTCACCGGCTACCTGGAATGGCTGGTGCGGACGCAACTCGCCGGGGTGCTGGACGTGCTCACGCCCGCCGATCCCGCCCATCGCGGCGCGCAGCTTTCCATCCGCGTTCGCGGTGGGCGCGAGCGCGGCCGCGCCCTGTTCGACCACCTGGTGGAACACGGCGTGGTCGGCGACTGGCGCGAGCCCGATGTCATCCGCATCTCGCCGGCCCCGCTGTACAACCGCTTCGCGGATTGCCTGGTGTTCGCGGAAGCGGTGCGCGCGTGGAGCCAGGCCTGGAGCCGGTCCGATATCTCCGCATGACGCGGGCGATTCGCATGACGCGGGCGATTTGGAAACATTGAGCAGGCACCCGGAGCCGGTTCAAGTCGATGCCGCGGTCAGCAAGCCCTGCGCGAACTCGTGCACGTAGTCGAGGAAGCGCGTCTGCACGCCGTTCAAGGGACTGTCCGGCCGGTAGACGGCGCGCAGGGTGACGTCCAGCTGCAGTTTCAGCGGGCGCATCTGCACCGGCTCCTTGCTGCACCGCGCGGTGAAGGGATCCACCAGCGCCAGACCGCCGCCGCGCGCGACCAGCGCGCACGCCAGCTGGTAGGTCTGCACCCATACGTTGATGCGCGGCGCGGGATCGACCTTGGCGAGATGGCCTTGCAGCATGTTGCCCAGCGCGTCCGCCACGGTGATGCCTATCATCGGCTGGCCGGCCAGCGCGGCTATCGGCAAGGGCTTGTCGAGTTCGCGCGCCGACCACCAGCCCGGCGGCGCGATCACCATCACGTTGCCGCCGCACAGCGGCTGCTCCAGCAGGCCGTGGTGACTCATGTCCTGCAGGGTGAGGCCGATGTCGCTCTCGCGCAGCATCAGCGACTCGCACATGGCCGCCGAATGCTGGGTGTACAGCTCGACGATGGTGCCGGGGTAGACCTTGCCCAGCCGGGCGATCGCGTCGGGCACCAGCATCTGCGCCATCGTGGGCGTGCAGGTGACGCGCAGCGGATGGCTCTCGGGCCGGGTGATGTTCGCCGAGAGGCGTTGCAGGTCGTACATCTCGCGCATGATGCGGTCGATGTGATGGCGCATCAGCAGCGCCTGCTGCGTGGGCTGCAGGCGGCCGCGGACGCGGCTGAACAGGGGAAAGCCCAGGTGGTTCTCCGCCTGCTGCAGCGCCTTGCTCGCGGCGGGCTGCGAGATGTTCAGGAGGTTCGCCGCGCCGGTCAGGCTGCCAGTGCTCAGCACGGCATGGAACAGCTCGATGTAGCGCAGGCGCATGTCTCTCCCCGTCCGGTTCGCGGCGACCGTCCGCGCCGAGTGCAACACATTGCGTTTTCGCAGGCAAACCATGCAGGCGGCACGGATCCGCCATGTCGCACGACATGCCGCATCCACAACCACCGGTTATGCCATCTGCCCGTCTTTTCATTGGCGACGCGCATCCGCCCATGACTATGCTCGCCGCGGCGCGCAACCCACGGAGCCCCAGCCACATGTCGAACCAAGGAGCAGAAACCGCAGTCCGGTGGGGGCCGCCGTACCTGCTGTACCTGGGCAGCGCGACCGACGACCTCTCGATCAAGACGGCACGCGGGCTGGCATATTGGCGGGCCGAGCATTGCCTCGGCCAGCACCGCCGCCCCGATTGCGCGGTGACGCTGGGCCTGCCCGACCTCGGCTTTGCCCAGGCCAAGGCCCGGGGCGCCGACACCATGGTGATCGGCGCGGCGAACGCCGGCGGCGTGATGGGCCCGGAGATCGTCGCCGACGCCGTCGCCGCGCTGGACGCCGGGCTCAACGTGGTCTCCGGCCTGCACCACAAGCTGCGCGACAACGCCGACATCGTGGCGGCCGCGCGCCGCAACGGCCGCGCATTGTTCGACGCGCGCGCCCCCGGCCCGAACATCCCGGTCGGCAACGGCAAGCCGCGCGCCGGCAGGCGCCTGCTCACGGTGGGCACGGACTGCTCGGTCGGCAAGATGTACACCACGCTGGCGCTGGAGCGCTCGCTGCGCGCACGCGGCCATGCGGCGGATTTCCGCGCCACCGGACAGACCGGCGTCCTGATCGCCGGCGCGGGCATACCGGTGGATGCGGTGGTGGCGGATTTCATCTCGGGCGCCGCCGAGGCCATCTCGCCGGCACGGGCGGACGGTGGCTGGGACCTGATCGAAGGCCAGGGCTCGCTGTTCCATCCCTCCTACGCCGGCGTGTCGCTGGGCCTGCTGCATGGCTCGCAGCCCGACGCCATCGTGCTCTGCCACGAGCCGACGCGGCAGCACATGCGCGGCCTGCCGCATTACCCGATCCCGGAGCTGGTGGCCTGCATGGAGGCCAACCTTGCCGCCGCACGCCTGACCAATCCCGCGGTACGGCCCGTCGGCATCGCGCTGAACACGTCGAAGATGCCGACGCACGAGGCGCAGGCCGCCTGCGGGCGGGTCGGCGCGCTGTTCGGGCTGCCCTGCCAGGATCCGGTCACCATGGGCGTCGAGGCCATCGTGGACAACCTCGTCGCATGCTTCCCGGGTTGAACATCCGGCATAGTGCTCCCTCCGTGGCCTGACCGCCGCCCGGGACAACCCAGCGTGCTGACACTCGATTCGATCCAGACCCTGGCCTGCGGCGGCCTGTTCCTGCTGGTCGGCTACATGATCCGGCGGCGCGTGCCGCTGCTGATGCGCTTCAGCATTCCCGCGCCGGTGATCGGCGGCCTGCTGGTGGCGCTGTTCATGCTCGCGTGCAGGCACTGGGGCGTCACCCCGATACGCTTCGACACCGCGTGGCAGCAGCCGCTGATGATCGCGTTCTTCACCGGCATCGGCTTCAACGCCAGCGCGACCCTGCTCAAGGTCGGCGGCCGCCAGATCCTGCTGTTTCTCGCCCTGGCCAGCGGGCTGGCGGTGGTGCAGAACCTGCTGGGCATCGGCATGGCCAAGGCCTTCGGCCTGCCCCCGCTGTTCGGCGTGATCACCGGCTCGGTCACGCTTGCGGGCGGCCCCGCCACCGGGCTGGCCTTCGCCCCGCTGTTCGACAAGGCGGGGATTCACGGCGCACAGAGCGTGGCGCTGGCCAACGCGATGGCCGGCATCGTCCTCGGTTCCATTTTCGGCTCGCCGATAGCGGCCATGCTGATCGACCGCCTCCACCTGCGCCCGGCCCATGCAGTCGCGGGCGCCAACATCGAAGCACCGGCGCCGATCGAAACCACGGACACCGGACGCGCCGCCGACCCGACCTATGCGGGACTCAAGAACCTGGTGTTCATGCTGCTGGCGATGGGCCTGGGCGCATGGATCAGCAACGGCCTGAGCCGGCTCGGCGTGACCCTGCCGAGCTACATCGGCGCGATGCTGGTCGGCGCGGCCATCCGCAACCTCGACGACTGGCTGGACTGGTTCGGCTTGTCGACGCGCGGCATGGAGCTGATCGGCAACACCGCGCTGTCGCTGTTCCTCGTGGTGGCGCTGATGAACCTGCACCTGTGGGACCTGGCCGGCCTGGCGTTGCCGCTGCTGGCGAACCTGGCGGTGCAGTCGATCCTGGTGCTGGCCTTCTGCTGCTGGCCGCTGCTGCGGTTGATGGGACGCGACTACGACGCCGCCGTGATGGCCAGCGGCTTCACCGGCTTCATGCTGGGCACCACGGCGAACGCCGTGGCCTGCATGAGCTCGTTGACCGAGCGCTACGGGCCCGCGCCACGCGCCTTCCTGGTGGCGCCGGTGGTGGGCGCGTTCCTGATCGACTTCACCAACGCGATCATCATCACGGGCTTCGTCAACGGCTGGCATTGACTGCAGCCTGGGCCTGCGAATCGGGCGATTCCGGTCATCTGCCGCAACTCGCTTTTCCCCTCTCCCGCTCGCGGGAGAGGGGAGCAAGGCGCTCATTGCTTCGGTGCGAGGATCTCGCTCAGGTAATCCGGCGTGCCGGGTATGCGCACGAGGTGCGGATACTTCAGCCCGCCGTCGTAGTGCACCGCATACGTGCGGCTGACGCCATCGGTCTCCGCCTGGATCCGGATCGGCTGCTTGTCCTTCTGCGCACGCACGATCGCATCGCGCAGGACGCGTGGCGTGTATGCGTGCCCGTCGACCGCCTGCAGCTTCATGCCCGGCGCAAGCCCGGCCTTGAAGGCCGGCCCCTGCCACAGCACGTCCATGATGCTGCCGTTGTGCCTGATGAACAGGCCCACCGAGAACGTCTCGTCGACGCCGGACGCGCTGAACTCGCTCTTGCCCACGTTCTCGACCGCGTTCTGGTAGCGCGAAGGCGTGTCGGTGTAGACCAGCTTCCAGCCGCTCTGCCCGATGCCGGACAGCAGCGGCACCTCGTCGCCCACGCCGTCCATCCAGCCGTGCAGGAATTTCGCCCAGTCCCAGGGCTGCACCGCGTTCAGTGCGGCCACGACGTCGTCGAAGGTGTAGGTATGGGTGACGTAGCTGCCGTCATCCACGCTGAAGAAGCGTTGCGCGAAATCGTCCAGCGTGCGCTTGTCGTGGCTGAGCGCGCGGATCCTGGTGTCCACCGCCAGCCACAGCAGCTGGCCTTCGCGGTAGAAGTCGGTGGCGCGGCGCCAGTTCACCCAGCCCGGATCGCCGCTGTACAGGAGTTGCGCGGCCCTGGTGGTGTCCGACAAGGGTCGCCATTCGCGGCCGGGGCGATGCGCGAACGTGGCCGCGCGATAAGCCAGCGCGTCGCGCCAGTCCTGCGCCGACCACAGGCCGCTGCGCGCGGTCAGCGCGTCGCCGAGGTAGACCGTGAGGCCCTCGTACACCCACAGCCCGTCGGCGATCTCGGGCTGCTCGAAGTCCGGCTGCCACAGGCCGGCCGGACGCATGAATTTGCCGTTCCACGAATGCGTGTACTCGTGCGGCAGCAACGAGCCGTCGAGCATGAAATGGTCGGGGTCGGCGAACATGCGCGAGCCGCCGCGCGCACGGTCGTCGCTGGACTGGTGATGCTCCAGGCCACCGACCGAGGTGTGGTCGCTCAGCGTCAGCAGGAAGTGGTAGTTCGCGTAGTGGTGCGAATGGAACAGGTCCTGCGCCTGCACGACCAGGTTGCGGTAACCCTCAAGCTGCCCGGGCTTGATCTGCAGCGCGGCATCGCTGTCGCCCACCATATCGAGCCAGCGATGCGCGCTGGAGTTCGCCGGGGTGACGTCGATCTGCCGGAAATGCTTGCCGGCGATCACCGGCGAATCGACCAGCGTGTTGAACGGCACGGGCTTGAAGCGGATGCGGCCGCCGTCACGCGCATCCGTCTCCAGCGCCGTGCCGTAACCCCAATCCGCCGGCATCTCCAGCGTGGGCCGGAACATCTGCGACTTGGTCGGCTCGCCGGCGCGGTACAGCGCCACGTGATCCCAGGTGAGGTCCATCAGGTTCGGCGTGATCCGGTCCGTGTCCGGAAACTGGAAGCCGATGTCGATGCTGTCCACGCCGGCCGGCACGTCCAGGTGGAAGGTGAACATGTCCACGGGATCGCGCTGCCACGCGATGTGCTTGCCGCCGGCGCTGATCTCCAGCCCCATCATCGTGCCGATGGGGCCGTCCGGCGCGTGGTCGCCCGGGATGTACTTCGGGTAATACAGCGTGAGCTTGCCCGGCGCGACCGGCATCGTCTCGCGCACGTACAGCACTTTCTGCGCCGGATTGGGCAGGCTCACCGTCAGTTCGACGGCTCGGGCTGGAGCGGCCGCCTCCGCCCATGCGATGCAGGATGCAGATGCGGCGAAGACAGACATCCCCAGCAGCAATGGCCAACGTTTCATGTATTTCCCCGCGCGCAAATGGAATGTGTGAGCAGCGAATGGAAACCCTTGCGCAAAAATTTTCAAGCGCCGAATGGCACGCATAACCCTCAGTTATGGCGCGAGCAAGATTTTTCATTGGCGACTTTTGCTTGTCACGGACTACGCTCGTTCAGCATTGTGGGCATGGAGGGTGTCCGCTTGATGCGCGTCGCCGGCAGGCGCGGGCTTCGTCCACGAGACGCCGCCACGCCGCACCCGTGCCGCGATGCCGCTCCATTCCGGCCACACCAAGCCCGTGTTCGATCTGCCGCCCCGCTTCTGTCGGAACCGGCGCACAGAGTTTCCATGGCAAAAGCATCGCGACTGCTGCGGTCAAAAGGGCTCCACGCGTCCTCGCTCCGCGCGATGCGATGAAACAACTGGCCCCGACGGGCCGAAGCTGCCGTACCCGGCGTTTCACCACAGTGGAGTGCATACATGAAGGGCAAATCCCGCAGCGCGCTGCATCGCAACGATGTCCTCAAGCGCAAGGCGCTGCCCCTTGCCATAGGCCTGCTCGCCTGTGGCGCCGCGGGCACGGCTTGGGCACAGGCGACCAACGGCACCATCTACGGCTCGGTGCCGGTGGCGCCGGGCGAAATCATCCAGATCACCAGCGGCGGCGGCTTCAACCGCAGCATCCCGGTGAGCGAGTCCGGCAGGTATTCGATCACCCTGCCGGTCGGCACCTACACGGTGTCGCTGCTGCAGAACGGCAAGGTCGTGCAGAGCCGCACCGACGTCACGCCGGTGGCGGCAGGCGCGGTGGCCGTCGATTTCTCGTCCACGGCCGGCGGTTCCGCCAACGCGGTCAACCTCAACGCGATCAACGTCACGGCCAACGCCATCCCGGCGATCGACGTGACCACCACCAACCAGGTCACCACGATCACCTCCAAGCAGCTGCAGCAGCTGCCGCTGGCGCGCACCGCCGAAGACATCGCCATGCTGGCCCCGGGCGTCAACATGGGTTCGCCCGAACTGGGCACCGGTCCGCTCGGCACGCCGATCAACGTGTTCGGCGGCGCCTCCACGGCGGAGAACGCCTACTACGTCGACGGCATGAACGTCACCGAGGCGCTCAACAGCCAGGGCGGCATCACCCTGCCCTACGGCGCCATCGACCAGCAGCAGACCTACATCAGCGGCTACGACGCCAGGTACGGCCGCTCCATCGGCGGCGTGATCAACCAGATCGGCAAGAGCGGCACCAACGACTGGCACTTCGGCGCACGCGTGCTGTGGCAGCCGGCCAGCCTGCGTGCGAACCCGGACAACCTCTATTACAACAACCCGCTGCTGGCTGGCGACCCGGTCTATTCGCCCGGCGACATGGCCGTTTACCGCAACGGCAACCGGTCCCAGGAAACGATCTATGACGCCTACGTCAGCGGCCCGCTCATCAAGGACAAATTGTTCTTCTTCCTGAGCGCGGAGCGGGACGACAGCCAGTACCGCAGCACGCCGGAGTTCGGCAACGGCGTCACCGACTCGTTCAGCGAGCACGATCCGAAGTTCTTCGGCAAGCTGAACTGGAACATCAACGACAGCAACGTGCTGACGCTGAGCTACCTGCAGAACGCGCACCAGACGCAGGGCACCTACTACGACTTCGACTACGACACGCTGAAGAGCGGCGCGTTCGACTATCTCGGCCAGTACAACAAGACCGTGTTCAAGATGGGGGTGCTGAACTACACCTCCTACCTCACCGACGACATCACGCTGAACGCCACCTACGGCAAGATGCACGGCCAGTACTACTCGACGCAGCCCGCGTATCCGGGCTACGACCCCGAACTGCCGCACATCGCCAGCGCGTCCCTGCAGGATCCGCGGTTCGCTCCGCCGGGCGGCATCGTCAACTCGCAGTCCAGTTCGGAACTCTCCGACCCCAACCATAGCGAATCGATCACCAACTACCGCCTCAGCCTCGACTGGAAGCTGGGCAGCCACGACCTCCAGGTCGGCATCGACAACATCAACTCCTTCGACATCGACGACGGCGCGCAGAACACCGGCCCGGGCTACCAGTGGATGTACGGCGCAACCGGTCCCAATACGCCGGTCTTCGGCGACGACCCCAACGTTCCGCCCTACGTCGCGCCATCGTCCCAATGCAGCCTCGGCTCCGACGGCAAGACCCACTGCTACTACGTGCAGAAGCACACCGACCTCAGCGTCGCCACGGTGCGCGTGACGCAACGCGCCCAGTACATCATGGACAACTGGCAGGTCACGCCGAACCTGCTGCTCAACCTGGGCCTGCGCAACGACCAGTTCGTGAAC
Organism: Rhodanobacter geophilus; assembly: GCF_040812275.1. Lineage (NCBI taxonomy): Bacteria > Pseudomonadati > Pseudomonadota > Gammaproteobacteria > Lysobacterales > Rhodanobacteraceae > Rhodanobacter > Rhodanobacter geophilus. Next base: position 203,532 of record NZ_JBFOHL010000004.1, read on the forward strand.
TACGACGCCTCCGGCGTGCCCTACATCCGCGAGACCAAGCCGCAATGGGCGCCCCGCCTGGGCTTCAGCTGGGACGTGCACGGCGATTCGTCGCTCAAGGTGTTCGGCAATGCCGGCAGGTACTACCTGGCGCTGCCCACCCAGGTGGCCCTGTCCATCGCCGCTCCCGTGACGAATGCCGGCATCTACGGCACCTATACCGGGATCGATCCGGTGACCGGCGTGCCAACCGGCTTCACGCCCCTGCCGCAAACCCCCTCGACCGGCGTGTCGATCGACAACGAATACGGCCAGGCGAAGGACCCGCGCGTTTCCGCGGCGCGCAACGCCAGGGCCGAATTCTCCGACAACTACGTACTGGGCATGCAGCAGCAGTTCCACATGCTGGGTACGAGCTGGGTGTTCGGCGCCACCGGCACCTACCAGCGGATGAGCCGCATCATCGACGATTTCGACGACGAACAGATCGAGTGCGCGGCCGGTCTCGCGCAGGGCTACTCCTGGATGACGCCGGCGGACTGCTCCGACTACGCGCAGAGCCTGGTGCTGATCAATCCTGGCGTGACCAACTACCTCTGGATGAAATCACCCAGCGGCGGTCTCGTGCCGGTGACGCTCAGCGCTGCCGACCAGGGCTTCCCGAAGGCGCCGGAACGCCGCTACTACTCGCTGGACCTGTCGCTGGAACACGCATGGGACGGCAAGTGGTTCGCCAAGTTCGACTACGTGTTCTCGCGCACCTGGGGCAACACCGAGGGCCCGGTGAGCACGTATTCGCAGCAGGGCGGCTCCTACGAATCCCTCACCACCGCATGGGACTTCCCGGAGCGCATGGAGTGGTCGGGCGGCGTGCTGCCGAACAACCGCGCGCACCAGTTCAAGATCTTCGGTGCCTACGCGCTCACCCCGGAATGGACGGTCGGCGCCGACCTGTACATCACCTCGGGCACGCCGGTGATGTGCCGCGGCGGCTACGGCCCGGCCCAGTTGGCGCTGCACGGTTCGCACACCTACTACTGGTGCGGCGGCGTGCCCGTGCCGCCCGGTTCGCTCGGCAACACGCCGTGGGTGCACAACGTCGACCTCAGCCTGGACTACAAGCCGGCGTGGGCACAGCACAAGCTCGACTTCAATCTCGCCGTGTTCAACGTGCTCAACGACCAGACGACGATCTTCTACAACGACTTCTACGGCACCACCAGCAGCCCCAACCCGGACTACGGCCGCGTGCAGGACACCCGTTCGCCACGCAGCGTCCGCTTCTCCATCGCCTACGACTTCTGATCTCCATACAAACTCTCCTCCCTGCGCCGGGTTCACGCCCGGCGTTTTTTTGCGGCTGCATGCTTGCGTCCGTCCATGAGCGCGAGGATCAGGAAGCGGCCATCCATGGCCACACTCTTCAAGAAGCCCCGGATACTCCCTCCAGGCGATCTTTTGCAGCCTTCCGGCGACTTGTGTAGTTTGACGACATGACCTCCGAGACCGCCCATTCCGCACCGTTGCCAGAGGCAGCCACCCGACTGCTGGCGCGGGCACGCGGCGAGTGGCAGCAACGGCAATCCGACGCCGCCGAACGCTCGATCCAGCAGGTGCTGGCACTCGCGCCCGGCAACGCGGACGCATTGCGCATGCTCGGCGTCATGGCCCAGCATCGCGGCGACCAGGCCAGGGCCGCCGACTGTTTCCGGCGGGTGCTGCCGGTCTGGCCCGACGACTCCGACCTGCATGTGGGACTGGGCATCGCCCTGCACGAACTCGGCGAGATCGGGGAAGCCATGTCGCACCTGCGGCGCGCCTGCGAACTGGCTCCCGCCTCCGCATCGGCCTGGTTCAACCGCGGCGAGGCCTGCTGGCGGCAGGCGTACACGGACGAAGCCATCGCCGCGTTGCAACGCGCGCTGGAGCTCGCACCGGCGCATCTTCCGGCCCGGCTGTCGCTGGCCAAGGCGCAGGCCAGCCTGGGCCAGGTCGACGACGCCGTCGCCGGCTTCCGCGAGGTGCTGCGCCTCGATCCCGGCAACGCCGAGGGCTGGTTCGGGCTGTCCAACCTCAACACCGTGCGCTTCGACGCCGCGGATGTGGCCAACCTGCGCCAGGCATGGGCGCGCGGCGGGCAACCGCCACGCCATCGCGAACTGCTCGGCTTCACCCTGGCCAAGGCGCTGGAAGACCAGGGCGATTACGCGCAGGCCTTCGAGCTGTTCCGGCAAGCGAATGCCTCGCGGCGCCAGCGCGTGCACTGGAACGCCGCGGGCGAACGGCAGCGCGTGGAAGCCATCCGGCGCATCTTCGCGCACGACATGCCACCGCCGCTGGATCCCGCGCTGGGCCACGAGGCCATCCTCATCGTCAGCGTCCCCCGTTCCGGCTCCACCCTGGTCGAGCAGATCCTGGCCTCGCACCCGGAAGTCGAGGGTGCGAACGAGATCAAGGACCTGTCGCAGGTGATCGATGCGGAAACACGCCGCCGCCACTCCGCGTTCCCGCTGTGGACGCCACACGCCAGTGCCGCGGACTGGCAACGCCTGGGCAAGGAATACCTCGCGCGCACCGCGCCGTGGCGCAAGACCAAGCCGCGCTTCACCGACAAGAGCCTGGTGACCTGGTACCTGGTGGGCGCCGCGCTGGCGATGCTGCCGGCGGCGCGCGTGGTGGTGGTGCGGCGCGATCCGTTGGAAACCTGCCTGGCGTGCTTCCGCCAGCTCTTCACCGAGCAGAGCGGCTTCACCTGCGACCTCGACGAGATGGCCGACTATTGCATCGACTTCCTGCGCCTGACGCGCTTCTGGCTGGAACGGTATCCGGGCCAGGTACTCGATCTCGAATACGAAACCCTGGTCGCCGAACCGGAACCGACCATCCGCCGCCTGCTGGACTTCTGCGGGCTGTCGTTCGACCCCGCCTGCCTGGCATTCCACAAGACCTCGCGCGCGGTGCTGAGTGCACCCAGCGCGGCGCAGGTGCGGCAACCCATGCGCCGCGACACCGCACGCAGCGCGCGTTACGGCGACAAGCTGGACCGCCTGCGCCAGCGCCTGCGCGATGCGGGCGTGGCAGTGGACTGAACTTCAGCCTGCCCGGCCGCGGAACACGGATCGCCGGCCACAACTGACAGTTATGCCGACTGTCCGTCTTTTCATTGGAGCCGCCGCCGCGCATGCGGCTATGCTCGTTCGTCGCAGCGTGGGAGGTTGAACGAATGTCCGACAGCAGCGCAGTGCAAGCCCGGGCCGGATCGAGCCGCACGATGGACAGGCAGCGCGCCACTCCGGGATGGCGACGTCACCTGCTGGCGGCGGCCCTCGCCGCCTGCTGCCTGCCGCTGCACGCACGCGATGCCGCTCCGCAGACTCCCGCGATCGCCAGCGCCCCCGCTGCCACCCGGGCGGTGCTGGCCAAGGCGCAGCCGGTCACCGCCAGGCACGGCATGGTGGTGAGCGCGCAGCACCTGGCCACCCTGGTCGGGCTGGACATCCTCAGGCAGGGCGGCAACGCCATCGACGCCGCGGTGGCGGTGGGCTACGCCGAGGCGGTGGTGCATCCCTGCTGCGGCAACATCGGCGGCGGCGGCTTCATGACCATCCACTTCAAGGACGGCCGCAACGTCTTCCTCGACTTCCGCGAGAAGGCCCCGCTGAAGGCCACGCCGACCATGTTCCAGGATGCCAAGGGCAACCTGGTCCCCGGGCTCAGCACCGACACCTGGCTCGGCGTGGGCGTGCCCGGCACGGTGATGGGGCTGGACGAGGCGCTGAAGAAGTACGGCACGCTGTCGCTCAAGCAGGTCATCGCGCCGGCGATCAAGCTGGCGAAGCAAGGCTACGTGCTCGAACAGGGCGACGTGCACATCCTCGACGACAGCGTGAAGGACTTCGCCAAGTACCCGAACGTGGCGGCGATCTTCCTCGACCACGGCAAGCCGTACGTGGCCGGCCAGCGGCTGGTGCAGACGCAACTGGCGCACACGCTGGAGCAGATCGCCGCGGGCGGCACCGACGCATTCTACAAGGGCCCGATCGCGCGCAAGCTGGTCGCGGCCAGCGAGGCCAACCACGGCATCCTCTCGATGCAGGACTTCGCCGACTACACCGTGCAGTGGGACAAGCCGGTGCAGTGCGACTACCGCGGCTACACCATCGTGTCCGCGCCGCCGCCCAGCTCCGGCGGCGTCACCGTGTGCATGATCCTCAAGCTGGTCGAACCCTACGCGCTCGGGCGCTGGGGCTACGGCTCAAGCAAGAGCCTGCACTACCTGGTCGAGGCGGAGCGCCGCGCCTTCGCCGACCGCAACACCTACCTCGGCGACCCGGCCTTCGTACACAACCCGATCGACCGGCTGCTGTCGGTCGACCACCTGGCCAGGCTGCGCGCCACCATCCTGCCCGACAAGGCCACGCCCTCGTCGGAGGTAAAGGGCAGCCTGGGCCAGGCCGAGGGCAACCACACCACGCACTACTCGGTGATCGACAAGGACGGCACCGCCGTCGCGGTGACCTATACCATCAACTACCTGTTCGGCATCCGCCAGATCGCCGGCGACACCGGCTTCTTCCTCAACGACGAGATGGACGACCTCACCGGCAAGCCCGGCGAGGCGAACGGCGCCGGGCTGGTGCAGGGCACGGTCAACCAGGTCGAGCCGGGCAAGCGCCCGCTCAGCTCGATGACGCCCACCATCGTGCTGCGCAATGGCAAGCCGTTCCTGATCACCGGCAGCCCCGGCAGCGCCACCATCATCTCGACCACGATGGAGAGCATCGTCAACGTGGTCGACTACGGCATGAACCTGCAGCAGGCCATCGACGCGCCGCGCATGCACCACCAGTGGTATCCCGACGTGGTGTACGTCGAGCCCGGGCTGCTCACGCCGCAGACGCGGAAGTCGCTGGAATCGATGGGCTACACGTTCAGGACGCGCCATTCGATCGGCGCCGACGAGGCGATCATGGTCGATCCCAAAACCGGCCTGCTGGAAGGTGCCAACGACCCCAGGCGCCCGGCCGGGCTCGCCGCGGGTTACTGACGCCTTGCGCGGCTCTCCGCGTGCCGCACCTGGCCGTCGCCGCGCACCACGAAACGCTCGATGGTGAGCGACTCCGCTCCCATCGGGCCATAGGCATGCAGGCGGGTCGTTGAAATACCGATCTCGGCGCCCAGTCCCAGCTCGCCGCCGTCGCTGAAGCGCGAGGAGGCGTTGACCATCACCACCGCCGAGCGGATCGCCTGCACGAAGCGCCGGGCCGCCGCCTCGTCGCGGCTGGCGATCACCTCGGTGTGGTCGGAGCCGTAGCGACGGATATGGGCAATGGCTTCGTCGAGATCGTCCACCACGCGCACGGCGAGGACCAGGTCGAGGAACTCGGCGGCGTAGTCGTCGTCGGTGGCGGGCTGCATCGCCGGCACCCGCGCGCGGCTGGCTTGGTCGCCGCGCAGCTCGACACCGCGTTCGCGCAAGGCCTGCGCCGCCAAGGGCAGGAAGGTATCGGCGACGTCGCGATGCACCAGCAGGGTCTCCAGCGCATTGCACACGCCGGGGCGCGAGGTCTTGCCATCGATCAGCAGGTCCAGCGCCAGCCGCGGATCGGCGGCACGGTCCACGTACAAGTGGCACACGCCCTTGTAGTGCTTGATCACCGGCACGCGCGCGTGTTCGGCGACGAAGCGGATCAGGCCCTCGCCGCCGCGGGGAATGGCAAGGTCCACGATGTCGGTCAGCTGCAGCAGAGCGACCATGGTTTCGCGGCTCAGGTCTTCCACCAGCGCCACCGCTGCTTCCGGCAAACCGTGCGAGCGCAAGGCCTGGTGCAGCGCGGCGGCGATCGCGGTGTTGGAATGGATCGCCTCGGAGCCACCGCGCAGGATCACCGCGTTGCCGGCCTTGAGGCACAACGCGGCGGCATCCGCTGTGACGTTGGGGCGCGCCTCGTAGATCATCGCCACCACGCCGAGCGGGATGCGCACGCGCTCCACCACGAGGCCGTTCGGGCGCGTCTCGCGGCGCGTCACCAAGCCAACCGGGTCGGGCAGGCCTGCCACCTCGCGCAAGGCGGCGGCGATGCCTGCCACGCGCGCCTCGTCCAGGCGCAGGCGATCCAGCATCGCGCCCTGCACGCCCTTCGCCGCGGCGGCCACCATGTCGCGTGCATTGGCGGCGAGCACGTCGTCGCAGTGCTCGTCCAGCGACGCCGCCATGTCGTGCAGCAAGGCCGCCTTGGCCGCGCTGCCCAGCGCCGCGATGGCCGGCGCCGACTCGCGGCAGGCGAGTGCCAGGGATCGGATCTCGTTCATGCTTCGATGCCTCCGGCATTTTCGGCGGGGACCACGGTGATCAGGTCGTCGCGATGCACGATCTCGTGACCATGGGTATAGCCCAGCACGTCCTCGATATCGCGGCTGTGCCGTCCGGCCAGCCGGCGCACCTCGCCCGCGGCATACTGGCTGAGGCCACGCGCCACGGCCCTGCCGTCGGCATCCGCGATCTCCACCAGGTCGCCGCGCTGGAACTCGCCCAGCGCAGTGGCCACGCCGCCCGGCAGCAGCGAGGCGCGTCCGCCGGCCAGTGCACGCGCCGCGCCTGCATCCACGCGGATGCAGCCCGGTGCGGCCGGCGCATGGCGCAGCCAGTACTTGCGCGCCTGCATGCGACTGCTGGCGGCATCGATCAGGGTGCCGTGCAGGTGGCCATTCGACAGTGCGCCCACCGTGGCTCCATCGCGGCCGCTGAACAGCGCGGTGGGAATGCCTGCCGCCGCGGCCTTGGCCGCGGCTTCCAGCTTGGTGCGCATGCCGCCGGTGCCGACCGTGCTGCCGCTGCCGCCGGCCATGGCGAGGATTTCCGGCGTGAGCGCGGCGACGCGCGGCAGTGGCACGGCGGCGGCATCGCGCCGCGGGTCGGCGCTGTACAGCGCGTCCACGTCCGAGGCGATCAACAGCAGGTCGGCATCGACCAGGGCGGCGACGATGGCGGCGAGGTTGTCGTTGTCGCCCAGCTTCAGCTCGTCCACCGCCACGGTGTCGTTCTCGTTCACCACCGGCAGCACGTCCAGCGCCAGCAGGCCGCGCAGGGTGGCGCGCGCGTTGAGGTAACGGCGGCGGTTGCGCAGGTCGTCGTGGGTGAGCAGCACCTGCGCCACCGGCCGCGCGGACAGCGACTGCCACAGCGCGATCATCGGCGCCTGGCCCAGTGCCGCCAGTGCCTGCCTTGCCGCCAGGTCGCCCGCGGCCGGCGCGTGCTCGCGCAGCAGCGCGCGGCCGGCCGCCACCGCGCCGGACGAGACCAGCACCACCTGCCGTCCCGCGGCGTGGCTGGCGGCCACGAAACCGGCCAGCGCCGACGCGTGGCGCGCCGTGAGGCCGCCACCGTCGGCCGCCAGCAGGTTGCTGCCGACCTTGAGCACGGCGCGTCGCCAGTGCGGCAGCAACTGTCCATGCAGCCCGCGTTCGGGAGACGACCGGTTCATGACGTGGCATCCGGCGGCGCGGGGATGCGGTCGCCATGGCTCTTCGGCGCCGACACCACCAGGAAGCGCACGTAGCCGCTGCTTTCGTTGCGCATCTGGTGTGCCGCGCCCGGCGGCACGTGCAGGCCTTCGCCACGGCGCAGGCGATGCGGCATGCCGTCCATCTCCAGCACGGCCTCGCCGTCCAGCACGTAGAAGAACTGGCGTGCGTGCGCATGGCTATGGGGCTGCTCCGCCGTTCCCGGCGGCATGCGCTCCTCGATCACGCTGAGGTCGTCGCCGGCCAGCAGGTGCCAGCCGTCGCAACCCTGCCCCCAGCGGTAGTGCTCGGCATTCCCCGTACCGATCGCCGCCATGAATCCTCCCGTTCAGCCGTCCAGATGCCCGAGCCTGGCGCGCAGCTCGTCCAGGCGCAGATCGTTGCCCGCGCCCGGCGACACGCGTTGCGCCAGGCTGCCTTCGGGCGTGCGCCCCTGCCCCGCCGAACCGGCCGCCTCGGCGGCGGCGCGATAGGCATCGCGGAACGGCACGCCGGCGGCGGCCTGCTCGATCGCCACGTCGGTGGCGTACATCGCCGGCTCGATCGCCGCACGCATCGCCCCCTCGTTCCACTGCAGGCGCGCCAGCAGGTCCGGTACCAGTTCCAGCGCCATCAGGCCGTGGCGCACGCCGTGGAAGATCGAGCCCTTGGAGAACTGCAGGTCGCGCTGGTAGCCCGAGGGCAGCGACAGCAGCTGCTCGATCTCGGTGCGTGCGGCGGCCACGCTGGCGTAGCTGGCGCGCAGCAGTTCCACCACGTCCGGGTTGCGCTTGTTCGGCATGATCGAGCTGCCGGTGGTGTATTCCGGCGGCAGCGACACGAAGCCGAACTCGGCGGTGGTGAACAGCGACAGGTCCCAGGCCAGCCGGCGCAGGTCGAGCAGCGCGCCGGCGATGGCTTCCAGCACGGCCATCTCGTACTTGCCGCGCGAGAGCTGGGCGTAGATCGGGCTGACCTGCATGCGCGCGAAGCCGAGCGCGTCGGTGGTGTGCCCGCGATCCAGCTTCAGGTTCACGCCATAGCCGGCGGCGGTGCCGAGCGGGTTGGCGTCGATCAGCTCGCGCGTGCCGCGGGCGCGGAAGGCGTTGTCGATGAAGCCTTCGGCGAAGCCGGCGAACCACATGCCGGTGGACGACACCACGGCGCGCTGCAGGTGGGTGTAGCCCGGCAGCGGGATCGCCGGCTGCGCGGCGCGCTGCAGGCAGACGTCGGCGATGGCGCGGCAATGCGTTTCCAGCGCCGCCAGCTTTTCCTTCAGCCACAGCCGCGTGGCGACCAGGATCTGGTCGTTGCGGCTGCGCCCGGTATGCACGCGGCGGCCGGCGTCGCCCAGGCGCTCGGTGAGGCGCGCCTCGATGGCGGAGTGGCCGTCCTCGAAACGCTCGTCCAGCACGAAGGCGCCGCTGCGGAAGTCATCCGCCAGCACATCCAGCTCGCGCTTCAGCGCGGCGGCCTCGTCGGCGCCCACCACGCCGATGTTCGCCAAGCCTTCCACGTGCGCCTTGCTGGCGGCGATGTCGTGCAGGAAGAACTCGCGGTCCAGCACCACGTCGTCGCCGGCGAGGAAACGCATGATCCTGGCGTCGATCTGGATGCCGGATTTCTGCCAGAGGGGTTGGGTCATGGAGGTGTCCTGAAAGCGGGATACGGCAATGATTTTTCGTAGGAGCGGCTTCAGCCGCGATTTTTTGGTATCGGGAAGAACATCGCGGCTGAAGCCGCTCCTACGGAAGGTTTTACGCGGGAATCGCGGTGTATTCGTCCACGCCAAGCACGCGGTTGATGTTCTGCATCGCCTGCGTCGCCGCGCCCTTGAGCAGGTTGTCCAGCGTGGCCACCACCACCACGCGCCTGCCGTCGGCCGACAGCGCGAAGCCGCCGATCTCGGCATGGTGCCGATGGGCGATGCGGCTGACCCAGGGCGCCTCGTCCAGTACTGTCACCAGCTTCTCGCCGTCGTAGGCCTGGTGGAAACGCGCCAGCACGTCCTCGCGCTTCAGCGGCCTGGCAAGGTAGAGGTTGGTGGTGACGGTGAGTCCACGGAAGTGCGGCGCCACGTGCGGCATGAACTCCACCGGCAGGCCGAGCTGGAAGCTCACTTCCTTCTCGTGGGTATGGCCGGTGAGCGCATACGGCATCAGGTTGTCGCGCAGCTTCTCGGGATCGTTCTTGTCCGAGGGCGTGGTGCCGGCGCCGGAATAGCCGGAAACGCCGAAGCACACCGGCGGCGCGGCGAGCAGATCCTTCAACGGCGCGATGGAGAGTTCCATCGCGGTGGCGTAGCAGCCCGGGTTGCTGATCCGCTTCTCGCCGCGCCACTTCTCGCGGGTGAGTTCGGGCAGGCCGTAGTACCAGGCCTTGTCGAAGCGGTAATCGGCGGAGAGGTCGACGATCAACGTGTCCGGCGTCGCCCGGTCGATCGCCTCCACGTAAGGCGCCGCCTTGCCGTTGGGCAGCGCCAGGATCACCACGTCGGCGCGCTTGGCCGCCACGGCGGCCGCGTCAAGGTTCTCGTAGCGCAACTCGCCCGCGTAGGCGTCGCTGTGCTCGCCCACGCGCTGGCCGTCCAGCTCGCGCGAGGAGACGAAGGCCAGCTCCAGCATGGGATGCGCCGCGATCAGCCGGATCAGTTCCGCACCGGTATGGCCGCGCGCGCCGACGATGCCGATGCTTTTCTTCTGTTGCGCCATTTCATTCACCCGATCAGCGTCGGCTGCCGCTGTGCGCAATGCGCCACGCAGCGGGCGATGGTGTCGAAATTTCCATCGAGGCCGTACCAGAACACCTTCCACTTCGGCTGCTTGAGGCAACCGTCGGATTCGGCGTAGTAAAAAATGTTGACCTGGTTGCCGTGGCGCGAGCGCCAGAACAGCTGCGGGTTCTCCTCGCGCATCACCTGCCAGACGGCACGACCCAGGCCCTCGCCCTGCGCATCATCGAGCACGGCGAACTTGTCGAGATATGGAAGGCCATCCTCCATGGTGAGTATCATCGCCGCGCGGTAGTTCTCGCTCACGTAGATGCGGTACGGCGCGGTGCGCTCGAAATAGTCCGCCACCAGCTCGCGGCCGAAGCTGGATTCGATCAGTTCGCGCATGCGCGCCCGGTCGATGCCATCCCACGACTCGAAGCGCTGCACCTTCTCGCCACGCCGCACCAGGGTGCCCGATCCCTTGTGCGTGAACAGTTCCTTGGCCAGCTCGGCGGGGCGCGTGATCGACACCGACGAGGTGAGCGGCAGGCTATTCAGCAGGTCGGCGATCTGCTCGATCTTCAGGCGCATGCCGCCGTTGATCCACGGCTGCGCCATCAGGTGCTCGTACTCGGTGCTGAGGTTGATCGAGTCGATCACCTTGCCTTCGCCGTCGAGCAGGCCGCCGGTGCCGGTGAGGAACACGATCTTGTACGGCTGCAGCACGCGCACCAGCTCGTTGGCGGCGACGTCGGCGTTGATGTTGAGGATCTGCCCCTCGTCGGTCTCGCCCAGGCTGGCGATCACCGGGATCGAGTTGGCGCGCAGGCCCGCCTCGATCGGCGCAAGGTTGATGCTCTCCACCTTGCCGACCATGCCCAGCGCATCGCGGTCTAGGTAGCTTGCCATGAAAACGCCGGAGGCCACCGAGGTGGCGCGCGTGTCCATCGCCTGCAGCGCCTCGACCAGCTTGAGGTTCTGCTGCTGGAACACGCGGCGCACGATGCCCAGCGCCTTCGGCGAGGTGACGCGCAGGCCGTTCACCGTCTGCTTCTCGATGCCGGCGGCGGACAGCTCCTCGTCGAGCTGCGGGCCGGCGCCATGCAGCACGATGGGCGTGAGGCCCACCTGCTGCAGGAAGGTGAGCGAGGAGGCGAGATCCTGCAGCTCGTCGCGCAGCACCGCGCCGCCCACCTTCACCACGGCGAAGCGCTTGGCGTCCACCTCGGAGAAGCGCTTGAGGTACTGCTGGATTTCCTTCGCGCTGCCCATGGCCGAGAGCAGGCGCACGATGGTCTTGCGGGTGTGCTTGTGCGTTTCCACTGTCATGTTTTCCTGTGCGTTCATTCCTGAACGCTAGAGTCAAAAGGCGGCCTTCCATGGCCGCACTTCTCGATAAGGCGAAAAATCACTTCGGCGTAATGCTGCAACTGGTCGAGCGCCACCCACTCGTCGGCGGTGTGCGCCTGCGCGATGTCGCCCGGGCCATAGACGAAGGCGGTATAGCCGGCGGCGGAAAACAGCGAGGCCTCGGTCCAGAAATCCACCGCATTGCCCACGGGGATCTCCAGTTCGTCGGCCAGATCGCGCGCCGCCAGCCGGCGCGCCTCGGCGGTGGCGGTATCCCCCGCCGGCAGCGAAGGGCCGCGGAAGGTTTCCTCGAAATGCGCAGGCGCCGGCTCGGCCAGCGCGCGGAAGCGTTCGAGCAGACCGTCGGGATGCATCGTCGGCAGGGGCCGCATGCCGAAGCGCAGCTCGGCGCTGGGCGCGATCATGTTCGCCTTGATGCCGCCCTCGATGCGGCCGATGTTGAAACGCAGGCCGGTGAGCCCGCCAAAGCGCTCGTGCGATTGCGCGGCCACGAAATCCAGCGCGGCATCGCCCCAGCGCACCGCCTGGTGCAAGGCGCTGTCGCCCGGCTTCTGCTCGCCCGACGCATGGCCGGCATGGCCGGCAAAGCGCATCAGCACCGACTGGATGCCACGGTGCGCCAGCACCGCTTCGCCCCTGGTGGGCTCGGCCACGATCACCGCTTCATAGCCCCTCTCCCCTCGGGAGAGGGGTTGGGGTGAGGGTTCGATATTGCCGCCACGCCCTGCTCCGCCCGTACCCTCACCCCGACCCTCTCCCAAGGGGAGAGGGGGAAAAGCGTGGAGGAAACTCGCGATGCAACGCGGATCGTTGGCCTCTTCATCGGTGGTGAACAGCAGCGCCATGTCGCCGCCGCTGGCATTCGCCACCGCCAGCAGCGCCGCAGCGGCACCCTTGATGTCGCAGGCGCCAAGGCCGATGGCGCAGCCCGCCGTCACGCGAAGCTCGTGCGGACTGGCCGTCCACGCCGGCGAATCGGGCACCGTGTCCAGGTGCACGTTGAACAGCAGCTTCGGCTGGCCACGCACCGCATGCAGGCCGACCGCACCGGCGCCGTGGTCGCTCACCGTGATGTCGAAGCCGGGCAGCTGCGCGCGGATGTAGTCGAAGATGCCGCCCGTGCTGATCGCACGCGGCGGGTTGCGCGTGTCGAACGACACCAGCGCCTTCAGGTGTTCCAGGGTGGATTGCAGCAACGGACTCATGGCTGGCCTGATGCTCTCGTGTAGATGTCCTGATCGAGTTTTTCCATCAGGTTCTGCGGCCGCGCGGGTGCGGTGAAACCAAAACCGGCATACAGGCCATGCGCGTCGCCGGTGGCCAGGCTGAAACGGCGCAGCCCCTGCAATTGCGGGTGCGCCATCACCTCCGCCATCAGCGCCTTGGAATGGCCCTGCCCGCGATGTCCCGGCAGCACGAACACGTCGGCCAGATAGGCAAACGTGGCGCCGTCGGTGACCACGCGCGCGAACGCCACCTGGCGTCCATCCACATAGCCGCCGAAGCACAGCGAACCGGCGATGGCCCGTTCCACCGTCCCGCGCGGGATGCCGCGGCACCAGTAGGCCTCGGTGGCGAGGAAACGGTGGATCAGTCCGATGTCGAGCCGATCCTTGTCCGTGCTGACCTGCAAGGCGCTCATGGGGCAGCGCTCCCGTGTTCGCGGCGCCACGGCTCCGTCGTGTGCAGATAGACGTTGATGGTGTCGGCGGGGCGCGGCAGCGACAAGGCATCGAGGATCTGCCCGACCGCGCCCCGGTGGTAGGCGCCATGCACGATCAGGTGCTGCAGCATTTCGGCGCGCGACATCTCGCCCGCCTTGCCGTCGGTGAAATGGAAGCGGATGCGGTCGCCCATGCGCTCCGCCGGCAGCTCGCGCGCATAGCCGGCCAGCCAGGCATCGCTGGCGCGGATGCTTGCCGCCAGGACCGCAAGCTCCGGCGTTTCCTCGGTATTGGTGGCGGCGTACGGGTTTGGCTCGCCCAGCAGATGCGCCGCGAAGATCCGGTCCACCACGAACGTGTGGTTCATCACGCGGATGGCCTTGCGCCGCTGCTCGGGGAAACGCCCGCCGTCGATGGCGAGCATGGCCTCCAGCATGGCGGCGTTCGCCCACGCCTTGTACGCGAACAGGGATGCGAACATGTCAGCAGTTGACCTCGGCCCACAGCGTGCTGCTCATGCCGAACAGCTTGATGAAGCCCTCGGCCTCGGCCACGCCCCAGTCGGCCGACTGCGCGTAGGTGGCGCCCTTGGCGTTGAGGATGTGCTTCGACGCGACGGCCACGGCATTCACCACGCCGCCGTGGGTCTCCAGCGTGACCTCGCCGTTGACGGTGGACTGGCTGGAGGCGAGGAAGGCTTCCAGGTCGGCCTTGAGCGGGTCGTGGAAGAAGCCCTCGTACACCACCTCCACCCACTTGCGCGCCACCTCCGGCTTGAAGCGGTTCTGCTGCTTGCTGAGCACCGCCTCTTCCAGCGCGCGGTGCGCGGCCAGCAGCGAGACCAGGCCCGGCGCCTCGAAGATGATGCGGCCCTTGAGGCCGATGGTGGTGTCGCCGGTGTAGAGGCCGCGGCCCACGCCGTAGGGCGCGAACAGCGCGTTGAGCTTCGCCAGCAGCTTGTGGCCGGCGAGCTTCTCGCCGTCCAGCGTCACCGCCTCGCCCCGCTCGAAACCGATCTTCACGCGCAGCGGCGCAGACGGCCATTCGGCACGCGGCTTGCACCAGCCGCGCGCGCCCTCGCCCGGGGCTTCCCACTTGTCGATCTCGCCGCCGGACATGGTGACGCCGAGCAGGTTCTCGTTGATGGTGTAGGCCTGCTGCTTGGCACGCACGCCGAAGCCGCGCTCCTCCAGGAACTTCTGCTCGTAGGCGCGCGTCTGCGTGTGCTCCTTCTGGATCTCGCGGATCGGCGCCACGATCTCGTAGTCGCCCAGCGACTTCACCGCAAGGTCGAAGCGCACCTGGTCGTTGCCCATGCCGGTGCAGCCATGCGCGATGGCGCGCGTGCCCAGCTCGGCGGCGCGCTTCAGCGCGGCTTCCACGATCAGGTAGCGGTCCGACACCAGCAGCGGGTACTGGCCCTGGTAGCCCTCGCCCGCCCACACGAAGGGCTTCACAAAGCCCGCCCAGATCGCCGGGCCGCCGTCCACGGTGACGTGGCTGGCCACACCCAGTTCCTGCGCGCGGTTCTCGATGAAGGCGCGCTCCTCGGCATCCACGCCGCCGGTGTCGGCGAACACGGTGTGCACGGCCCAGCCGCGTTCCTTGAGGTAGGGCACGCAGAAGCTGGTGTCGAGGCCGCCGGAGAAGGCGAGGACGATGTCTTTGCTCATGGCTTGCGAATCCTGGTCGGGGAAGATGTCAATCGGAGGAAACGACGATGCGCGGCTCGCAACGCACCGGGAAATTCACGGAGTTGGCGATGAAGCAGGCGTGGTGCGCGGCCTCGTGCGCGGCCAGCGCCTTGGCGGGATCGCTGTCGGCGCGGATGGTGACCACCGGGCGCAGCACCACTTCGGTGAAACGGCCGCCGTCGCCCTCAGCGAGCATCGTGCCTTCGGCGCTGTCGTCGTAGGCCACCACGACCACGCCGGCCACGGTGGCCATGTGCAGGTAGGACAGCATGTGGCAGGTGGACAGCGCGGCCACCAGCATGTCTTCCGGGTTGTGCCTCGTGGCGTCGCCGCGGAAGGTGGGATCGGACGAACCGGCCAGCTCCGGCTTGCCGGGCACGCGGATCACATGGTTGCGGCTGTAGTTGCGATAGCCGTCGGTGCCGGTGCCGCGATTGCCGGTCCAGACCACGTCGACGCGATAGCGGTGCGTGTGGCTCACGGCGCGCCCTCTTCCAGTCTGGCCATCCATTCGGCCAGCGTCGCATCACCGTCGCCGCCGCGGCGGCGCAGGCCGGCGATCACGCCGAGGCGGTTGCGCTCCGGGTGGTTCTGGCTGAGCTTGAACTTGCCCTCGATGCTCTCGACGGCGATCTCGATGCCGACGATGGCCTGCAGCAGCTTCGCGACGTGGTCGTCCGGTGCGTCGGCGACCCGCCACGGCCGCGGCTCGGTGGCCTCGTGGTGGTCGGTGAGCCGCTCCAGCAGCGCGCGCAGCCAGGCCGCATCCTCGACGATCTTCAGGCGTCCGCGC
Organism: Rhodanobacter geophilus; assembly: GCF_040812275.1. Taxonomy (NCBI): domain Bacteria; kingdom Pseudomonadati; phylum Pseudomonadota; class Gammaproteobacteria; order Lysobacterales; family Rhodanobacteraceae; genus Rhodanobacter; species Rhodanobacter geophilus. Next base: position 219,249 of record NZ_JBFOHL010000004.1, read on the forward strand.
ACGTGCACCACCGCGTAGTTCCAGGTCGGCACTTCGCGCTGCGTCTCCGCCTTGGTCGGATACCAGTTCGGGCTGACATAGGCCTGCGGCCCCTGGAAGACCGCCAGCACCTCGGCGCCATCCATCCGCGCCAGTTCGTTGCCGCGCGCCACGTGGCCGTGCAGCGCGCCGTCCACCAGCTCCAGCGGAAAATGGTTGGCTACGACGCCCTCCGCCGCGCTCGCCACCACGGTGGCGAACGGGTAGTCGCGGATCAGCCCGTGCAGGGCTTGCGGGCGCGTCTCGACGAACGACTTGGGCATGTACATGGGCGGCTCAGCGCCGGCCGGCCAACGTGGCCATCACCGCCTTCTGCACGTGCAGGCGGTTCTCGGCTTCGTCGATGGCGATGCAGTACGGTGCGTCCATCACCGCGTCGGTGGCCTTGACGTTGCGCCGCAGCGGCAGGCAGTGGCTGAACAGGCCATGGTTGGTCAGTGCCATCTTGGCCTCGTCCACGATGAAGTGCCTGTGCGCCTCGCGAATGGGCTTCTCCTGCTCCCACCGGCCGAAGTACGGCAGCGCGCCCCAGCTCTTGGCGTACACCACGTCGGCGCCGCTGTAGGCTTCCTCGATGTCGTGGCTGACCTTGAGCGAGCCGCCGTTCTGCTCGGCATTCAGACGGCCGAATTCCATGTAGCGCTCGTCCAGCACGTAGTCGGGCGTGGGGCACAGCAGGGTCACGTCCATGCCCATCTTGGTGGCGATCAGCAGCGCGGAGTTGGCCACCGCGGTGTTGAGCGGCTTGGGGTGGTAGGTCCAGGTGAGCACGTACTTCTTCTTCGCGAGGTCGCCCAGGTGTTCGCGCAGCGCCAGCGCATGGGCCAGTTCCTGGCAGGGATGGGTGATCGTCTCCATGTTGATCACCGGCACCGTGGCGTACTGCGCGAAAGCCTTGATGACCTTGTCCTGGCGGTCCACCGACCAGTCCTGGAACTTCGGGAAGGCGCGCACGCAGATCAGGTCGGCGTAGCGGCTCAGCACGCGCGCCACCTCGGCGATGTGCTCCTCCGGCTCGCCATCCATCACCATGCCCGGCTCGAACTCGATCGGCCACGCGTCCTTGCCGGGCGACAGCACCACCGCATGGCCGCCAAGCTGGAACGCACCCAGTTCGAAGCTGGTGCGCGTGCGCATCGAGGGGTTGAAGAACAGCAGCGCCACCGACTTGCCGGCCAGCTGCGCACCCGCGGGCGAACGCTTGAACGCGGCGGCCTGCTCCAGCAGCGCGTCGATCTCGGCGCGGCTCCAGTCCTGGGTGGTGAGGAAGTGGCGGATGGTCATGGGTGGAATCGCCCTCGGTGAAATGCTGTTGTCGATGATCCGGCCATGGGCGGCCGGCTTTGCCGTGCGCGGACGGATCCGCGTGAAACAACTCCAGAATCCAGAACAAAAAACCCGGCACGATGGCCGGGTTTTCGTCGATACGTGATGCAGCAGCGCGCGACAGCCTACCCGGCCGAATGTCCGTCCAGCGGTCGGCGCGCACGCGACGTCATGCCGGCAGCCATGCGGGCGCTGGTCAGGACATTGGCGGTATAGACGGCTGTGGACACGGGAGGTTCCAGTCGGGCGAGGCGCCATCATGACGGGATTTTCGCTGCCATGCAACATGCCGTTGCAAGTGCGGCATGGATGGCCGCCCATTTGGTCCTCGCGATCAAGGATGATCGCCAAGGCATGGGCGAAGGCGCCGTCAGCAGGCGGCGCCTCCGAACATCAATCGGCGGGAGTCACGCTCACCCGCACGCGCAGGCGCTCGCCGGGGTCGTAGTTCAGGCGCGACTCGTAGACCTCGCCACGATAGCGGTATTCCACGTCGTAGCCCATGATCTGGCGCTGCTCGCTCACCGTGCTCACCTGGTGGCAATTGGTCACCGTCTGCGTGGTCTGGCTGCCGCTGTTCGCCGCCACCTGGCCACCGACCGCGCCACCGGCCACGGCACCCACCGCCGTGCTGAGCGTGCGACCGTTGCCGTGTCCGACCGTGCTGCCCAGCACGCCACCCACGACGGCACCCAGGATGGAACCCGCGGTCGTGTTGCCCGGGCGCTGCTGCACCACGGTCTGGTCCTGGCATACCTGGCGCGGCACCTCGGTGCGGGCAACGCCATACACCGGATCGACCCGCAGCACGTCGGCCCAACCGTAGTGGGCGTTGTCGTCCTGCGGCGGCGGCCCCGGCGGCGGGCCGGGGTAGCGCGCGTCCTGCGCCTGGACGCCGGTGGCGACCAGGGCCAGCACCAGCGTGGCAAGAAGAAGCTTGGGCATTTCACGGACTCCAGAGGATGTTTCGGACGCAACTTCGGCGCATGACCGATTGCAGCAAATGGACACTGAATCGCGGCTTAGAATTCCCCGGGTGCGGCGCCTTGCCGCCGCCCTGCTTACACCTTGTTAAGATGCGCGGCTGGCCCGCATCCGCAGCCACCGCCCGGAACCCCGCCGATGCCGATTTCGCTCTACAACAGCCTGACCCGTCGTACCGAGCCGTTCCTGCCGCTCGTCCCCGGGCGGGTGACGATGTACGTGTGCGGCCCCACCGTCTACAACTACGTGCACATCGGCAACGCGCGCGGCCCGGTGGTGTTCGACGTGCTGGCCAAGCTGCTGCGCCGGCATTACCCGCAGGTGGTCTACGCCCGCAACATCACCGACGTGGACGACAAGATCAACGCCGCCGCGCTGGAACAGGGCGTGGGCATCGAGGCGATCACCGGCAAGTTCAGCGCCGCCTACCGCGAGGACATGGCGAAGCTGGGCATCGCACCACCCGACGTGGAACCCTGTGCCACCGCGCACATCGGCCCGATCGTGGCGATGATCGGGCGGCTGATCGCCGGCGGTCACGCCTACGCGGCGGAAGGCCACGTGCTGTTCGACGTGGCCAGCTACCCCGACTACGGCAAGCTCTCCGGCCGCGACACCGAAGAGATGATCGCCGGCGCCCGCGTGGAAGTGGCGCCGTACAAGAAGAACCCTGCCGACTTCGTGCTGTGGAAGCCTTCCACGCCGGAACTGCCCGGCTGGGACAGCCCCTGGGGACGCGGCCGCCCCGGCTGGCACATCGAGTGCTCGGCGATGGCCGGGAAGCACCTGGGCGAGACCATCGACATCCACGCCGGCGGCAACGACCTGCTGTTCCCGCACCACGAGAACGAGATCGCCCAGTCCACCTGCGCCCACGGCGGCAAGGTCTTCGCGCGCTGGTGGCTGCACAACGGCATGCTCACCTTCGACGGCCGCAAGATGTCCAAGTCGCTGGGCAACGTGCTGCAGCTGCACGAGCTGCTGAAGCACCATCCCGCCGAGGCGCTGCGCCTGCGCCTGCTGAGCGGCCACTACCGCCAGCCGCTGGACTGGTCCGGCGCCGCGATCGCGCAGTCGGTGGGCACGCTGGACGGCTGGTACCGCGTGCTGCGCGATCTCGCCGATGTCGACGTGGACACCGCGCGACTGCCGGCACCGGAATCGATCGAGGCCGCATTGTGCGACGACCTCAACACGCCGCAGGCGTTGGCCGAACTTTCCGTGCTGGCCGACGCCGCGCGCGCACGGGGCACGCCCGAAGCCAAGGCCGCCCTGCTCGGCGGCGGCGCCCTGCTCGGCCTGTTGCAGCAGGATCCGGAGGCCTGGTTCAAGCAGGCCGGCGGCGCCGCTGTCGATGCCGCAAGGGTTGAAACGTTGCTGGAAGAGCGCCGCGCGGCCCGCGCCGCACGCGATTTCGCCCGTGCCGACGCGATCCGTGCCGAGCTCACCGCGATGGGCGTGGTGATCGAGGACGGTGCCCAGGGTACGCGCTGGAGCGTGGCCAAGGCCTGATACCCGCCATTTCGCGCTGCGCCGGCGCACGCGCGATAATGGGCGCATGAACACCACTGCCACATCGAGCGCCGACGAGGCGCAACGCGAGATCGCCGAGGAGTTCGCCTACTTCAGCGAGTGGAGCGAGCGCTACCAGTACCTGATCGACCTCGGCCGGCAATTGCCGCCATTCCCCGATGAGTACCGCAGCGAGGCCTGGCGCGTGCACGGCTGCCAGTCGATGGTGTGGCTGGTGCCCGGCGGCGACGCTGCGCGCATGCATTTCGCGGCAGCCAGCGACTCGGCGATCGTCTCCGGCCTGATCGCCCTGGTGCTGCGCGTGTATTCCGGCCGCCCGGCCGCCGAGATCGTGGCCACCGAACCGGACTTCATCCAGGCCATCGGCCTGGCCAAGCACCTCTCGCCCACGCGTTCGAACGGGCTGGCGGCGATGCTGGCGAAGCTGAAGAGCTACGCCGCGGCGGCCACCGACGGCAAGGAATAAGAAAAGAGCGGGCCTCTTTTCGTTTCGCGCCCACACAAAAAGCCCCGCTCGAGGCGGGGCTTTTTGTGTGGAGTCCGGCATGGATGCCGGTTTGATCTTCGCGCTCATGGAGGAGCGCAGAGAACCGCCATCAATCCCCCATCTGCTTCTGCAGGTGCTCGCGCCGCTCCTGGGCATCCAGCGACAGCGTGGCGATCGGGCGTGCATCGAGGCGGTCGACGCCGATCTCCTCGTCGGTTTCCTCGCAGTAGCCGTAGCTGCCTTCCTCGATGCGGCGCAGCGCCTTGTCGATCTTGGAGATCAGCTTGCGGTAGCGGTCGCGGGTGCGCAGTTCCAGCGAATTCTCGGTCTCGCGCGTGGCGCGCTCGGCCTCGTCGCCCACGTCGCGCACCTCGTCGCGCAGGTTGTCCATGGTCTGGCGCGACTCCTCGACCAGCTGGTCGCGCCAGTCGCGCAGCTTGTTGCGGAAGTAGGCCAGGTGCATCGGGTTCATGTACTCCTCCTTGCTGGAGGGGCGATAACCCTTGGGCAATGCGATCTGGGTGGTGGCGGGCAAGGCGTAGCGCCCGTCTTCGCGGGTCACGCCGTTGTCTAGGATTTTTGCAGCCTGCTTGTTCATTGAGGACGATGCGTTTTTCGATGGCTTGTGGGATGCATGAGCCGTGGCGCTCGCGGTACGCGGCAACACCATGGCCGTGGCACTCGCCACCTTGCCCTTGAGCGGCAAGGCGGCGGGCGGGGATGGTTTCTTCTCGGCAGGCGCGGCCTTGGCCGGTGCGGCCACGGGCCGGGAAACGACAGGCTTGTCCTTGCCCGGCCTGGCAACGGCCGCCGGCTTCGCCGCAACCGGCTTCGGCGCCGGCTTCGGTACCGGCTTCTGCGCCGGCTTGGCAGCCGGTTTCGCAACCTTCTTCGCGGCCGGTTTCGGCACGGACTTGGTCACTGCCTTGCGGGCGATGACCGGCTTGGCGGCTGGCTTTTTTGCAGCCGGCCTTGTCGACTTCGCGGCTGCGGGCTTCCTGGCCGCTGGCTTCGTGACTTTCTTCGCCGCCTGCTTGCTGGCAGCTGCCGGCTTCCTTGCCGCGATCTTCTTCGCCACGGGCTTCTTGGCCACCGGCTTTTTCACGGCGGGCTTGGCCACCTTCTTCGCGACAGGCTTCTTGGCTGCAGCCTTTTTCGCGGGGGTCTTCACCGTGGCCTTCGATGTCCGCGCGCCGACGGCTTTCGCCTTGCCGGCTGCAGCATCATGCGCCCGGGCCCGAGCCTTTCCCTTGGTAGCCTTGGCGGTGGTCGAACTGCGCGTGGTTTTCGCCATATTCCTTCACCATTTTTGGCCTTGGCGGCCGGGTGTTATAGCCCATGTGTCCTACACCGGCAAGCCGGCTTCTGGGATACTAGGCAACACTACCGGCGGCAAGTTGTTCCGGCAACGTGAATGTTCCGACCCGATTCCTGCTGTTCCTGCTGCGCCTCTACAAACGCTGGCTCAGCCCCCTCCTGGGACAGCGTTGTCGTTTCTACCCCAGTTGCTCCGATTATGCACGGGTCGCAGTCACGCGCTTCGGTCCCTGGCGCGGTTGCCTGCTCACCGGTTGGCGCCTGCTGCGCTGCCAGCCGCTGTGCGAGGGGGGCGAGGATCCGGTGCCCGAGCGCTTCCATTTGCGGCCATGCCGCTCGCACGGGGATCGGCACGTGCACTGAGGACGGTGCCGCGCACGCAGGGTCAAAAGGCCCGGTGACCGAGCGTGGACCAATCAGGCGCCGAAGCCCCCGGGCACGCCCTTGCTGGCGTAGGCCACCGCGTCGTGGGGATGCAGGCTCTCCTGATGCTCGACGCGCACATGGAAATCGGCGAGGCGCTCGTCGGCGTCCAGCGCGAGCTGGATGCGGCGTGCGGCGTCCTCGCAGAACATCAGGTTGCCGCCGTTGGCGAGCGCGAAGGCCTGTTCGTCCTCGCGCTTGACCGCGGTCTGCACCGGGGTGCCCAGCGCCTGCTCCACGCGGTCGAGCGTGTCGATCAGGTCGAACGGCACGCCTTCCCTCAGGCGCACCAGCAGCCGCGCCACGCTGCGCTGCGCGTGCGGGGTGGCGACGATGCCGCGCTCGCTGCCCAGCCAGGCCAGCACGGCGGCAGGGTCGACCGGGCTCGCCGCGTTGAAGTCCTTCGCGAACTGTTCCTGGATCAGCTGGCGTGACAGCGCGGCGGAGGCCGGGCAGGTGGAGGAGTAGACCACCTCGGTGCCCAGCTCCAGCCGGAAGCCGTCCGGGCCCAGGCTGGCCTCGACCGACACCGGATAGCTGCGCCAGCCGCTGTGGCCGCTGCGCAGGGCGTTGCGGCGCACCAGCGCGTCGAAGCGGATGCTGAGGCGGGCGTGGTCGGACAGGCCGGCGTGTGACTCGAGGAAGGCGCGCAGCAGGTTTTCCAGCATCGCCGCGCCCAGCGGCTGCGTGCCGAGATGGTGGTCGACCAGCAGGTACAGGCGTGACATGTGGATGCCGCGCTTGTCCGGATGCACCAGGTTGACGAAAGCGCCGACCTGGGCATTGGCGCGTTGCACTTCGCCGTCGCCGGCATCGAAGCGCACCGGCACCTCGATGCCGTCCATGCCCACCCAGTCCAGCGCGCCGCGCAGATGTGGCTGCGCCTGGGCGGCGACGTCGGGCATCAGGCGGGCGGTGTTTTCGTGGCTGTGCATGGGTGTTCTCGCAGGGCGGAGCGGCGTTGCCACCACCGAAGCTGCCTATTTTGGGCCAGCCTCTCGCATTGCAACAGCAGACGGCAGGGAAACGCTGCGTTCCGCCGCGCTCAGTCCGTCGCACCGTGCCAGCGTCGAGCCGCCTGCCAGGCGGCGAAGGTCGTGCCGAAGCCCCCGCGGCCGCCCTGCTGCAACACGGTCAGCGGATCGTCTACGCCACGGGCACGGCGCAGCAGGCGCTCGGCCTCGCGCGATTCCAGTGCCCGGAACACGCTGAGCGGACCGGGCAGGCGCGCCGATGCGCGCCAGGCCGATTGCAGGTCGGCCAGCTGCGCCTTGACCGCCTCGTCGCGCGCCGCGCTGCGCTGGCGCAAGCCGGTGCGGGCCAGGCCGTAGCGGGCCAGCTGCGCCATCGGCAAGGGCAGGCGATCGCGCTCGGCGTCGTCCTCCAGTCGGCGCAGCGCGTACAGCAGGTGACCGAGCACGGCCACGCGCGCAGCACGTTCCGGCACCGCCGCGTCGCCGTACCACCACGCGGTTTCCAGCGCCGCCAGCGCGCCATGCAGTGGTCCGGCAGCGGCCAGCTGCGCGGAAAAATCCGCCGCCGTGCCCTCTTCCAGTTGCGCCATCGCGGCCAGCACCGGGGCCAGCCAGCATTCGACGGGAATCGCATGGGCGCGTTCGTCGTCGAACAGCACCTGGGTCAGCGGATGACGGCCGCCGCTGGCCGCGGCGCCGGACAGTTCCTCGGCCCACCAGTTGAGCTTGCCCAGCGCCACCTGCGGCTCGCGGATGCCGTAGCTGGCGGACAGCAGTTCCTGTTCCAGCGCAGCCAGCGCGACATGGCCGGGGTACTTTGCCGGATCGACGAAGGCCAGCGCCACGCGCTGTGCCGGCTGCACCGCCAGCCACTTGTCGACGTAGCTCTGCAGCGCGCCGTGGGATACCGCCAGCTCGTTCACACCGTCACCTGCAGCCCCAGCAGTTCGGCCAGCTGGCGCGGATGGTCGAGCACCGCGTCGGCGCCCCAGCTTTCCGGGTCGCCGCCGTCCAGATAGCCCCAGCGCACCGCCACCGTGTACAGGCCGGCGGCGCGGCCGGCCTCGACGTCGCGCGCGTCGTCGCCCACGAACACGCAGCGCGCGGGCTCCACCTGCGCGTGCTCGCAGGCCAGCAGCACGGGCGCAGGGTCGGGCTTCTTCACCGGCAAGGTGTCGCCGCAGACCACCGCGCTGGCGCGCAGGTCCCAGTCCATGCGCTGGATCAGCTCCTCGGTGAGGAAGCCGGGCTTGTTGGTGACGATGCCCCAGCGCAGCTCCTGCGCCTCGATGGCCTCCAGCAGGGGAGCGATGCCGTCGAATGGCCGCGTGTGCGTCGCCAGCATGCCCTGGTAGATCTCGAGGTAGCGCGGCAGGCGCGCCAGCAGCGCTTCGTCGTTCTCGGCGAACGCGCAACGCAGGATCGCCCGGCTGCCGCGCGAAACCACCTCGCGCACCGCGGCGTAGTCCGGCACGACCGCGCCGGCTTCGGCGCAATAGGCCGCGAGCGCGGCATGCAGATCGGGGGCGCTGTCGAGCAGGGTGCCGTCGAGGTCGAACAGCACGCCCGCGATTTTCGCTGGCAGGGGCTTCATGCCGGCTTCCTTGCGCAGAGGATGTAGTTGATCGGGGTGATGCGGCTCAGCCAGGCCTTGCGGCTGAGCGGGTTGTAGCCGAGGCCGCTGACGTCTTCCAGCTCCAGGCCTGTCTGGCGCAACAGGCGCGCCAGCTCGGAAGGCTTGAGGAACTGCGCGTAGTGGTGGGTGCCGCGCGGCAGCAGGCGCATCAGGTATTCCGCGCCGAGGATGGCGGCGCCGAATGCGGCCGGCGTGCGGTTGAGCGTGGACAGGAACACGCGGCCGCCTGGCTTGAGCATGGTGGCGAGGTCATGCACCAGCGCGGCGGGATCGGGCACGTGCTCGATCAGCTCCATGCAGCACACCGCGTCGAACGCCTCCGGCTCGGTCGCGGCCAGCTCGGCGGAGGACTGCTTGCGGTAGTCCACCTTGAGGCCGGATTCATGCAGGTGCAGGCGCGCGATCTCGATCACCTTGAGGCCCATGTCGATGCCGGTGACCTGGGCGCCCGCGCGGGCCAGCGCCTCGCTCAGCAGGCCGCCGCCACACCCGACGTCGGCGAGCTTCGCGCCGCGCAGGTCCACGCGCGCCGCGACGTAGTCGGCGCGCACGGGATTCAGGTCATGCAGCGGGCGCGACTCGCCGTCCGGGTCCCACCAGCGTGCGGCCAGCTGGTCGAAGCGGGCGATCTCGGCAGGGCTGACATTGGCTGCGGTCATGTTCGAGTCCACGGTGGATTCATGAGTCTATTGAAAAGCGGGGCCGCGGATGGCCGCTCCTTGACCTTCGCGCTCATGGATGAGCGCAAAACTAATCCGCAAGCCATTCGTGCACCGTGATGTCCCAGCCGCCACTGGTATGCGCGGGATCGCGATGGGCTATCGCCAGCGCCTCGGCTGGCGACGCGGCACGCAGCAGGTAGGCGCCGCCGGACTTGTCGCTGAACGGCCCGGACAATTCGTTGCGCCCCTGCGCGCGCAGGTCTTCGAGGAACTCGCGGTGCAGCGGGACGATCGCCGGGTCGCACTGTGGTCGGCGCATGAGCATCACGAGATAGCGATTCATCGCGGAAGCCTGTTGAAAAGTGCAGCCAGGGATGGCTGCTTTTTGATCTTGGCGCTCAAGGATGAGTGCAAAAGTTCAACTGTAAAGTGCGGCCAGGGACGATCGCCTCGCGACTTCCGTGCCCACGGACGAGCGCGAGAATTCAATGCGTCGCTATGCGTTCGCGCCAGGCACGCGTGCGGGCAAGGATGGCCTCCACGTCCATGCCCACCAGCTCGCGCGCGGCGAGCTTGCGGTGGCCGGCGATCCACACGTCGCTGACCTGGTGGCGACTGGTGGCGTAGGCCAGCTGCGAGGCCACGTGGTACAGCGGCTGCGTTTCCAGGTCGGACAGGCGCACCGCGGCGAGGTCGGCCTGCTTGCCCGGCTCGATCGAACCGATCTTCGCCTCCAGCCCCATCGCCTTCGCGCCGCCCAGCGTGGCCGCGCGCAGCGCGCTGGCGGCGTCGAAGGCGGCGGCGTCCTGCGCCACCGCCTTGGCCAGCAGCGCGGCGGTGCGCAGCTCGCCGAACATGTCGAGGTCGTTGTTGGAGGCGCAGCCGTCGGTGCCGATGGCGAGGTTCACGCCGGCCTTGCGCAGCTTCTCCGCCGGGCAGAAGCCGGAGGCCAGCTTGAGGTTGGACTCGGGACAGTGCACCACCGACACGCCGGCCTCGGCACAGGCGGCGATCTCGCCGTCGGTGAGCTGGGTCATGTGCACCGCGATCAGGCGGTCGTTGACCAGGCCCAGCTTCTGCAGGCGCTGGAACGGGCGCAGGCCGCTCTTCCGCTTCTCTTCCTCGACCTCGTGCGCGGTTTCGTGCAGGTGCAGGTGCACCGGGATGTCGAGCTGGTCGGCCAGCACGCGGATGCGCTCGAAACTCTCGTCGGAGACGGTGTACGGCGCATGCGGCGCGAACGCGGTGGAGACCAGCGCGTCGCCACGGAAGCCGTCGTGCACTTCGCCGGCGCGCTCGAAGTATTCGTCCTGCGACTTCGCCCACGCGGTGGGGAACTCGATCACCGGCAGGCCCACCACCGCGCGAAAGCCCAGCTTGCGGTAGGTGGCGCCGATGGCGTCGGGGAAGAAGTAGTTCTCGTTGGCGCAGGTGGTGCCGCCGCGCAGCATCTCGGCGACCGCCAGCTCCACGCCGTCACGCACGAACTCGGGGCCGATCACCTTGGCCTCGGCCGGCCAGATGTGCTGCTGCAGCCACACCATCAGCGGCAGGTCGTCGGCCAGCCCGCGCAGCAGGGTCATCGGGTTGTGCGTGTGGGCGTTGACCAGGCCGGGGATCAGCGCGTGCTCGGGCAGGCGGACGGTTTCGCGTGGGGCGTAGGCCTTGCGCGCCGCGGTGACCGGCAGCAGAGCCACGATGCGGTCGCCATCGATCGCCACCGCGTGGTCTTCCAGCACCATGCCGTGTGGCTCCACCGGGACGACCCAGCGGGCTTCGATGAGAAGGTCGATGGACTGGGGCTGGGTTTCGCTCATGAAAAACTCCATCAAGCGGATAAGCGAAGGGCGGCCTACCTTGCGGCGCCGCCCCTTGGCTCGTCATTTTGCTCGTCATTCCGGCGAAGGCCGGAATCCAGTGACTTTCGTGTGATCGTGCGAAGGGGCTTTGTGTGCTGCGCACGAGTACTTCACTGGATCCCGGCTTTCGCCGGGATGACGAACCGGCAAAGGCGCGGGCAGAGCCCGCGCGCCGGTTCGTCACTTGCCGACGCGGCTGACGTATTCGCCGGTGCGGGTGTCGACCTTGATGATCTCGTCCTGGCTCACGAACAGCGGCACGCGCACCACGGCGCCGGTTTCCAGCGTGGCCGGCTTGCCGCCGCCGCCGGAGGTGTCGCCGCGCACGCCGGGGTCGGTCTCGATGATCTTCAGCTCGACGAAGTTCGGCGCCTGCACCGCGATGATCTCGCCGTTGAACAGCGTGACCACGCACTCTTCCTCGCCCTTCAGCCACTTCGCGGTGTCGCCGATGCCGGCCTTGCTGGCCTGGTGCTGCTCGAACGACTCCTGGTGCATGAAGTGCCAGAACTCGCCGTCGGAGTACAGGTACTGCATGTCGGTGTCGGTGACGTCGGCGACCTCGAAGCTGTCGCTGGACTTCATCGTCTGCTCGGTGGTGCGGCCGGTCTTCAGGTTGCGGATGAAGATGCGGGTGAACGCCTGGCCCTTGCCGGGCTTGATGAACTCGGCTTCGGTGATGATCCACGGATCGTTGTTGTGAAGGATCTTCATGCCCTTCTTGACGTCGTTGAGACCGGCGGTGGCCATGCGGTGAACTCCAGGAGGTGAATGGTCAGGGCCCGAACGGCACCCCTGCGCCGCAGCAGGCGGCTAGAATGAGCGGTTCGAGGGTCCGGTACGGCCCGGACAAGGCCCCACATGATAACCGCAAGCCCCGGCGCACGCATTACACCCGCCCCCGGCGCGCCTGCCGATGACTGGCGGCAGTCGTGGCGCGCAGCCGTCACCGATGCATCCGAACTGCTTGCCCTGCTGGGCCTGTCCCGGTTCGCCGCGCAGCTGCCGCCGGCCGATGCCGGCTTTGCCCTGCGCGTGCCGCGCGGCTTCGTGGCCCGCATGCGCCACGGCGATCCGCGCGATCCCCTGCTGCTGCAGGTGCTGCCGCAGCTGGCCGAACTGGACGAGGTGCCCGGCTTCGCGACCGACGCGGTGGGCGACCTGGCTGCACGGGAAGCGCAAGGCGTGCTGCACAAGTACCGCGGCCGCGCCCTGCTGATCGCCAGCGGCAGCTGCGCGATCAACTGTCGCTACTGCTTCCGCCGGCACTTTCCCTATGGCGAGGAAATGGCCGCCGCCGGCCGATGGCGCAAGGCGCTGGAACACGTGCGCGACGACGCCTCGATCGGCGAACTGATCCTCTCCGGAGGCGATCCGCTGGCGCTGTCCACGGCCAAGCTGGAAGAGCTGTCGCAAGGCCTCGCCGGCATCCCGCACGTGGCCCGACTGCGCATCCATACCCGCCTGCCGGTGGTACTGCCCGAGCGCATCGATGACGCCTTCGTCGCCTGGCTGGCCGCCCTGCCGCTGCAGAAGGTGGTGGTGCTGCACGCCAACCACGCGAACGAATTCGACGCGGGCGTGGATGCCGCCTGCGCCCGCCTGCGTGCTACGGGCGCCACCGTGCTGAACCAGTCGGTGCTGCTGCGCGGCGTCAACGACGATGCCGATGCGCTGGCCGCGCTGTCCGAGCGGATGTTCGCCGCCGGCGTGCTGCCCTACTACCTGCATCAGCTCGACCGCGTGCAGGGCGCCGCGCATTTCGAGGTGGACGACGCCCGCGCGCTGGCATTGCTGGATGCGCTGCGCGCCCGCCTGCCCGGCTACCTGGTGCCGAAGCTGGTGCGCGAAGTGGGCGGCGAGCCATCCAAATGTCCGTTGTAAACCGGCGACCGGTCACGCCCGTTTGGCCGTCCGCTGGCAGTTCCGCCGCCAATCCGTTACAACCAAGCCTGCGCATCGTCCCGCCCGGAAGTCGCTTCCCGCAACACGGCAGCCCATGAAAAAAGACTTTGTCATCAGGATCCTCTTCATCGAGCACTCGGTCGAGGAGGCGGAGCAGATCATCAGCCTGCTGCGCAACACCGGCATCGCGGTGCGCCCGGCACGTGCCACCGCCGCGGAACAGGTGCAGGCCGCGCTGACCGAGCTGGAGCCGGACCTGGTGATGTTCGACCCCGCCAATGGGACCGTCGCCCTGCCGGACGTGGTGCGCATGCTCGACGCCCACGGCAGCGACTACTCCCTGCTCGGCCTGGTCGGCTCGCTGGACAACCGGGAGGTGGCGGAGCTGTTCGAACAGGGCGTGCATGGGGTCGCCGCGCGCAGCATGCCGGGCCAGCTGCTGGCCGTGCTGCGGCGCGAATTCGAGGCCTTGCAGACCCGGCGCCAGCTGCGCCGGCTGGAAGCCACCCAGCGCGAACTGGAGCGCCGTTGCGACGCCCTGCTCGACTCCTCCCGCGACGCCATCACCTACGTGCACGAAGGCGTGCACGTGCGCGCCAACCAGGCCTACCTGGAAACCTTCGGCCACGAGAGCTTCGACGACCTGCTCGGCATGCCGATCCTCGACATGATCGACGCCGCCAACGTCGACGAGTTCAAGAACCTGCTGCGCGGCCACACCCGCCAGGAGAAGCTGCCGAACCAGGTCAGCCTGCGCGCCCGCCGCGCCGACGGCAGCCCGTTCGACGCCACCGTGGAATTCGCCCCGGCCACGTTCGAGGGCGAACCCTGCCTGCAGATCGTGTTCCGCCGCCAGGTGGTCGACCCGGCCATGCTCGCGCAGCTGCAGCGCGACCCGGTCACCGGCCTGTACAACCGTGCGCACATGCTGGAAAGCATCGACCACGCGGTGATCGACGCCGCCAAGGGCAAGAAGGGCCAGTCGCTGCTGCTGATCGAGCCGGACAACTGGACGGCGCTGGTGGGCAGCATCGGGCTGGCCAAGGCCGACGAACTGCTGGCCGGTTTCTCCGACCGCGTGCGCATGCTGCTGGGCGCGGACGACATCGCCGGCATGCTGGCCGAACACACGCTGGGCGTGATCCTCGACTCCCGCCCGGACGAGGCGATCCGGGAATGGATCGCCAGGCTGCAGCACAACATCGGCAGCGAGATCTTCGACGCCGGCTCGCGCTCGATCACGGTCACCGCCAGCGTCGGCGGCAGCCTGCTCGGCGAGAAGAACGCCAACACCGAGCTGCTGCTCAACCAGGCCAGCCAGTCCCTGCGCACGGCCCAGAGCCTGGGCAGCAACCAGGTCGAGCTGCACGACCCCGCCGCGCGCGAGAAGGCCGACGAGGAGCGCGAGCGCTACTGGCTGGACCTGCTGCGCAAGGCGCTGGAGGGCGAGGGCCTGATGCTCTACCACCAGCAGACCATCAGCCTGCAGGACGCCGAGGGCGACTATTCCGAAATCCTGCTGCGCATGAACGGCCCGCAGGGCGAGGTGCTGCCCGGCTTCTTCATGCCGATCGCCGAGAAGCACGGCCTCACCGGCGCGATCGACCGCTGGGTGCTCGACCAGACCATCCATGCGCTGCAGCGGCGCGAAAGCCTGGGCCAGCCGACCACGTTCTTCGTCAAGCTCACCGCCGCTTCGCTGCAGGACGCCACGCTGCTGAAGTGGCTGGGCGAACGCCTCGGCCAGGCCGGGCTCAAACGCGGCCGGCTGGTGCTGGAGATGACCGAGAGCAAGGTGATGACCCTGCTGCGCCCCGCGCAGGAGTTCGTCTCGGCGTGGAAAAAGCTCGGCGGCCGCTTCGCGCTGGAGCAGTTCGGCTCGGGCCTCAACTCGTTCCAGCTGCTCAACCACATCGACGCGGACTACCTCAAGATCGACCGCAGCTACATGGCCGACCTGCCGCAACACCCCGAGAACCAGAAGAAGGTGACCGAGCTCTGCCAGCAGGCCCAGGCACTGAAGAAGCAGACCATCGCCGAGTGGGTCGAGGACGCCACCAGTACCTCGCTGCTGTTCTCCGCGGGCGTGGACTTCGTGCAGGGCAACTTCCTGCAGGTGCCGCAGCGGCTGGATTGACCGCGACGCCCCGGCACCTGCCTTTCTGCCGCCGTCCGGCAACAAAAAACCCGCGGAGCGATCCGCGGGTTTTCAGTGTGCTGCGATGACGGCGCCCGCGCTTACTCGGCGCTGGCGGCGGCCTTGTTCGCGGCCTTGATCGCGGCGGCGGCGGCGATGTCTTCCTTGATGCGGGCAGCCTTGCCTTCCAGGCCGCGCAGGTAGTACAGCTTGGCGCCGCGCACCTTGCCCTTGCGCTTCACCTCGACCGAATCGATGGCCGGGCTGTGCGCCTGGAACACGCGCTCCACGCCGGTGCCGTGCGAGATCTTGCGCACGGTGAAGGCCGAATGCAGGCCACGGTTGCGCTTGGCGATGACGATGCCCTCGAAAGCCTGCACGCGCTCGCGATTGCCTTCCTTCACCTTGACGTTGACCACCACGGTGTCGCCGGCGCCGAACTCCGGCAAGGGACGGGTGATCTGCTCGGCTTCGAACTGCTGGATGATCTTGTTCATGGCGACCTCAGTGGTTTGCGGCGTTCCCTGCCGCGGTGGTTCTGTCAGCGGCCATCCATGACCGCGATTGTCATTGGTTAATTGCGATCATCCTGATCGCGAGGATCAAACAGCGGCCATCCGTGTCCGCACTCTTCAACTTCCACCCGCCGCGAAATGTTCGCGACGGAATTCTTCCAGCAACGCACGGGACTCCGCATCCAGCGCGCGTTGCGCCAACAGCTCCGGGCGCCTGAGCCAGGTCCGGCCCAGCGCCTGCTTCAGGCGCCAGCGGCGGATCGCCGCGTGGTCGCCGGAGAGCAGCACCGCCGGCACCTCGCCGTAGGCGTCCCGCACCGGCTTCGCGTAGTGCGGGCAGTCCAGCAGGCCGTTCGAGAACGAATCCTGCTCGGCCGACTGCGCATCGTTCAACGCGCCGTCCTGCAACCTGCCCACCGCGTCGATCACCACTGCGGCACCCAGCTCGCCGCCGGACAGCACATAGTCGCCGATGGAAAGCTCCTCGTCGACCTCGTGCGCCAGCAGCCGCTCGTCCACGCCCTCGTAGCGCCCGCAGAGCAAGGCGATGCGCGGCATCTGGGCCAGCGCCTCCACCCTGCCCTGCGTCAGCCGCGCTCCCTGCGGACTGAGGTAAATCACGTGCACCGGTTCTGGTGCCGCCTCGCGCATGGCCCCGAGGGCCGTCCGCAAGGGCTCGATCAGCATCACCATGCCGGGCCCGCCGCCGCAGGTGCGGCCGTCCACGGTACGGTAATTGTCGGTGGCGTAGTCGCGCGGGTTCCAGGTTTCCACCTGCAGCAGCTCGCGCTGCTGCGCGCGTCCCACCACACCGACGGCGGCGCACTGGCGCATGAAGTCGGGAAACAGCGTGACGACATCGATGCGCATGGACCTCAAACTCCAGCTTTCAGAATTCGGGATCCCAGTCCACCACCATGCGCCCGCCGGACAGGTCCACCGAACGCACGTAACTGCCCTGGATGAAGGGGACCAGCCGCTCGCGCTCGCCGTCCCGCACCACCACCACGTCGTTGGCGCCGGTGGCGAACAGGTGGCTGACCCGCCCGAGCACCGCGCCTTCGGTGGTGACGACCTCGAGCCCTTCGAGGTCGACCCAGTAATACTCGTCCTTGCCGGGAGGCGGCAGCTGCCCGCGGGCGACGTGGATGTCGCTGCCGACGAGGGCGGCTGCCGTGTCGCGGTCGTCCACGCCGGGCAGGCAGGCCACCAGGCCCTTGCCCTGCGGGCGCCCTTTCGCTCCCGCGATCTCCTTGACCACGCCCGGCGCCGTCGTCAGCAGCCAGGGGTGGTAGTCGAAGATCTTCGTGCGCGGCTCGGTCCAGGATTCGAGCTTGACCCAGCCCTGCACGCCATACAGCCCGACGATGCGCCCGACCGGGACGCGCCGACCGGCTGCCGCTTCACTCATCAGAGCCGGCTCAGGCCGCCTGCTGCTTGCCGGCTTCCTTCACGAGCGCGGCGACCTTGTCGCTCAGCTGGGCGCCCTTGCCCACCCACTCCTGCACGCGCGCGACGTTCAGCTCGAGGCGCTTGTCCTTGCCCGAGGCGACCGGGTTGTAATAGCCCACGTTCTCGATGTTGCGGCCGTCGCGCTTGTTGCGCTGATCGGTGACCACGACGTGGTAGAACGGGCGGCCCTTGGCGCCACCGCGCGAAAGACGAATCTTGACCATGATGAAAGCTCCAGAGATGCCGGAATCGCCGGCCACACGCACTGAGACCGTGCGCGGTAAACGCGGCATTTTAGGGACTTGCGGTTGAAAAAGGAAGAGGTGGCGTGGTTCCGGCATGGGCATCAGCGCCAGCCCAGCTGAAAAGCCGAAGCCTTGCCTGAAGCCCGGGAAGGGCTTTCCTGCCCTTCCCGGGCTCGCCAAGGCCGGCAAAGCGGCCTTGGCTCCGTCCCGATCGCCATGGCGATCGGGACGCGCGGGCCATCCATGGCCCGCCTCCGTATTCGCGTCAGCGCGGCGGGAGCCCGCCCATGCCGCCCATCCCGCCCATGCCCTTCAGCGCGCCGCTCATCTGGCGCAGCAGGCCCTTGCCGCCGCCGCGGGAGAGCTTGGACATCATCTTCTCCATCTGCATGTACTGCTTCAGCAGGCGGTTGACGTCGGCAGGCTGGGTGCCCGAACCCCTCGCCACGCGGGCACGGCGCGAGCCGTTCAGCAGGTTGGGATGGCGGCGCTCCTTCGGCGTCATCGAGCCGATGATCGCCACCATGCGCTTGATCTCGCCGTCGTTGACCTTGGACTTCACGCTGTCGGGCAGGCCGGAGACGCCGGGCAGCTTGTCCATCAGGCCGGCCAGGCCGCCCATGTTGTTCATCTGCTCCAGCTGGTCGCGCATGTCCTCGAGGTCGAAGCGCTTGCCCTTCATCACCTTCTGGGCCAGCTTCTGCGCCTTTTCCTGGTCGACCTTGCGCTCGACCTCCTCGACCAGCGACAGCACGTCGCCCATGCCGAGGATGCGCTGCGCCAGGCGGTCGGGATGGAACGGCTCCAGCGCGTCGGTCTTCTCGCCCGCGCCCAGGAACTTGATCGGGCGGCCGGTGACGTAGCGCACCGACAGCGCCGCGCCGCCGCGGGCGTCGCCGTCGGTCTTGGTCAGCACCACGCCGGTGAGCGGCAACGCGTCGGCGAAGGCCTTGGCCGTGATGGCGGCGTCCTGGCCGGTCATCGAGTCGACCACGAACAGCGTCTCGACCGGCGTGATCGCGGCGTGCAGCGCCTTGATCTCGGCCATCATCGCCTCGTCCACGTGCAGGCGGCCGGCGGTGTCGACCAGCAGCACGTCGACCACTTCGCGGCGCGCGGCGGCGACCGCGTCCCTGGCGATCTGCACCGGATCCTGTCCGGCCGCGGACGGGAAGAACTTCACGCCCACCTGTTCGGCCAGCGTGCGCAACTGCTCGATGGCGGCCGGACGGTAGACGTCGCAGCTCACCACCATCACCTTTTTCTTCTTGCGCTCGGTGAGCAGGCGCGCCAGCTTGGCCACCGTGGTGGTCTTGCCCGCACCCTGCAGGCCGGCCATCAGCACCACGGCGGGCGGCGTGGCGGCGAGGTTCAACTCGCTGTTGGACGTGCCCATCACCGCGGTCAGTTCGTCGCTGACCACCTTCACCAGCGCCTGGCCCGGCGACAGGCTCTTCATCACGTCCTGGCCCACCGCGCGCACCTTGACGCGCTGGATCAGCGCCTGCACCACCGGCAGCGCCACGTCGGCCTCCAGCAACGCGATGCGCACCTCGCGCAGGGCCTCGCGGATGTTTTCCTCGGTCAGCCGGCCGCGGCCGCGCAGGCGGTTGACGGTGGCGGAGAGGCGTTGGCTGAGCGATTCAAACATGGATGCGGCATCGGTATGAGCGAACGGATGATTATAGCCGAGGCCACCCGGGACCTGCCTGCGGTCAGCGCGCAGGCTGCGCCTTCACCCACGACGCGATGTCGTCGATCACCTCCGCATCCACATGCGCAGGCGCCTTGTAGTCGGCCAGCGTACCGGTCTTGCCCGCCGGCATGAACAGGTGGCTTAGACCCGGATACAGGTGAAAAGTCGTATGCGGACGGCCGGCCAATTCCTTCCGCCAGTGCGCAAAGTCCAGCGTGGACGATACCTGGAAGTCGTCGTTGCCCTGCAGGATCAGCATGGGCGTCGACAACGCCCTGGCGTCGGCCACCGGATCAACCCGTGACCAGCTCAGCCAGTAGCCCTGCGGGACGCCCTTGAAATCACCCTGCGGCGCGGGCTGTCCCGGACCGACCGCGGCCAGCAGCTTCTGTTCCTCGACATAGGGTTGCACCGCCTGTGCAATGGCTGCCGACTGATTGTCGACCTTGGCCGTCTGCTCACGTACCTGCTGCTCCAACACGTCAAAGATTCGCCGCGCCGGCGCAGCCATCAGCACCAGGCCTGCCAACTGCGGGTCGTGCTCACCGATACGCGGCGCCATCATCGCGCCCAGGCTGTGGCCGAGCACGAACACGCGCCGCGGATCGACGGTTTCCTGCCGCGCCAGCAAACGGGCCGCCGCCACCGCGTCGTCGGTCACTTCCGCGTCGATAACGGGGCCGCTCTTGCCACCCCAGTCTTTGGGATGGTCGAAGGTCCGCTTGTCGTAACGCAGAGAAGCGACGCCAGCACGCGCCAATCTTTCAGCGATATCGCGAAACGGTTTGTTGGGGCCAACGGTCTCATCCATGTCGTGCGCGCCGGAACCGGCCACCATCACCACCGCAGGAAACGGCCCGGTTCCCGGCGGCATGGTCAGTACGCCGCGCAATGGGCCGACCGGTGTCGGCACATCCAGGGGCGACACCCGCACGCCATCGGCCTCGACATGGGCCTGCACGGGCGTTTCCGGCGGCACGAACCGATACCCGATGATCTTGTCCTGCGCATCGCAGGCCACCATGAAGTCGAGTCGTGCCTTGGCGAAATTCAATGTCGCCAGCACGACGGGATGTCCAGCGAAAACCGCCACTCGCGGCGCGTCGTGCGACCTGTAGGCACCCTGCAGGCTTTGCAATCGCTGCCAAGCCTGCTCAAGCCTGTCAGCGTTCAGCTTGCTTGCGACGGCGTCGCTGAAATCCTTGCGCGCACCGGCGTAATCGCCATGCGTCAGGGCATCCAGCGACGCGGCCGCATGGGCAACGCATGCCGAAGTCGGGACATCGGCGGCGTGAACGGCGGGCGCAGACAGAATGACCGCAGCCAGCAAGACATGCGCAAATTTCATGACCCGTCTCCTTCCGGTGAATGGCGCCCTTCCAGGCGTCGGTAGATGAAATACGAATAGATCGCTGGAATCAGCAGCACGACCACCACGGCTGCCAGCGTCCATCCCACCATGGCACCGGCCAATCCAAGGACGACCATCGCTGCACCGGCCAGCACGTAGGTCCAGCCGGCCAGCCGGTGCGTGCGTTCCCACACCGCCTCGCTGGCCAGCGTCCATGGCGTGCGGATGCCCATGAAGAAGTTGCGGCGCAGCTTTCCCATGTAATTGCCGAGCACCATCAGCAGCACGCCGACGCCCAGCGGCGCAATGACCGCCATCGGCACGGCATGGCCGGCCCCGGCCAGCATCGCCGTGATGCCCAGCACCAGCATCACGCCCTGGATCACCAGCATCAGCACGCCATACACGCCGGCGAAGGACTCCATCTCGAAACGCTTCGGCGAAATGCGCGGCAACACCGCCGCGAGCACGGCCAGCCCGGCGATCAGCAGGGGCCACATGGCCACCGCCCAGAACCGGGAGGCATAGCCGTTCGGCTGTCCATCGACATCCCAATGGCTAGGTACGCGTGCCGGCAGATGCGGCCAGAGCCAGATCGCCACACCGACGGCGGTGGCCACGAAGACCGCGGAAACGATCAGGGTGCGTGCGGGTTTCATCACTTGCCTCCAGCCTTGCCCTTGGCAGGGAACAGATCCATCAGCATCCGCGCGAGGTCCTCGAACACGGTGCTGTTGAGCGAATAGACGATGTACTGGCCGCGCCGCTCGGTGCGCACCAGGTCGGCATGCTTGAGTACCGCGAAGTGATGCGACAACGAAGCCGGCGTGATGTCGAACGCCTCGCCGATTTCGCCGGCGGTGAGCGAACCGCCCTGCAGGCGCTTGAGGATCGCGCGGCGGGTCGGATCGGCCATGGCCTTGAATACTTCCTGCTGCTTCATGTGGCACATCATCCGCAGAACACTTCTAGATATTTAGATATTTTTCTAAGTATTGCAAGTACCGTGCGTCGATGAGAACCATTCCGGTCTGGCGAAAGGCTGTGCCACACTTCCCAGCCATGTCACTCGCCCTGCCCGCCATCCTCGCCATCGTGTGCTACCTCGGCAGTACCAGCCTGCTGGCCGCACCACTCACCGGCTGCCCGCGCACGCCACAACGGCTGGGCCTGTCCATCGCCACGCTGGCCGTGCTGCTGCACATCGCGGTGCTGCTGGGCGCGCACGGCGGGCGGGTGGACCTGCACTTCTTCGCCGCACTGTCGCTGGTCGCCTGCGTGGTGGCGGCGCTGACCCTGCTGGTGAACCTGTCGCGGCCGGTGGCCGGGCTGGGCGTGATCGTGTTCCCGCTGGCGGCGCTGCTGCTGGGGCTGGACGTGTTCCTCGCGCCGCCGACCACGCCGAACCCGCTGGACTGGCAGATCAGCCTGCACGTGGCGATCGCCCTGCTCGGCTACAGCCTGCTGTCGATCGCCGCCGTGGTGGCGGTGCTGCTGGCGGTGCAGGAACGCGCGCTGCGCACGCACCGCCCGATCCGGCTGGTACGCGCGCTGCCGCCATTGACCCAGACCGAATCGCTGCTGTTCCGCCTGATCGGCGCCGGCTTTGCCCTGCTCACGCTCACCCTGCTGAGCGGCGCGCTGTTCATCCAGAACATCCGTGCCCAGCACCTGATCCACACCACGGTACTCAGCGTGCTGGCGTGGCTGATCTTCGGCGTGCTGCTGTGGGGCCGCTGGAAGCACGGCTGGCGCGGGCGCAGCGCGGTGAACCTGTGCCTGGCCGGCATGGCCGTGCTGCTGCTGGCCTTCTTCGGCAGCAAGGCGGTGCTGGAATTGATCCTGCACCGCAGCGTGTAGGAGCAACTTCAGCCGCGATTCGCTCGCTAGGGTCGCGGCTGAAGCCGCTCCTACGGCTCGCCGCGCAAACGCACGTCGCCGGGCGCGATCCCGGCGTGCTCTTCCGCACGCGCCGCGCGCTGTTCCTCGAAGAAACGCTGCACCTGCTGGCACACCGCCATGGTGTTCTCTCGCGCGAGTGCGGAGACGAGGAACCACGGCGCCTGCCACTCCAGGCGACGCACGATGTCCTCGGCCACCTGCTGGCGCTCGTCCCCGGGCAGTGCGTCGGACTTGTTCAGCACCAGCCAGCGCGGGCGCTCCAGCAATTCGGGGTTGAATTTCGCCAGCTCGTGCTCGATGGCGCGCACCTGCTCCACCGGGTCGGTGTCGTCGATCGGCGCGATGTCGACCAGATGCAGCAGCAGGCTGGTGCGCGACACGTGGCGCAGGAACTGGATGCCCAGCCCGGCGCCGTCGGCCGCGCCCTCGATCAGGCCCGGGATGTCCGCGATCACGAAGCTCTGGTCGGTGCCCAGGCTCACCACGCCGAGGTTGGGATGCAGGGTGGTGAACGGGTAATCCGCCACGCGCGGCGTGGCCGCCGACACCGCGCGGATGAAGGTGGACTTGCCCGCGTTCGGGAAGCCGAGCAGGCCCACGTCGGCGAGCAGGCGCAGCTCCAGCTTCAGCTCGCGCGCCTCGCCCGGCGTGCCCTGCGTGAACTGGCGCGGCGCACGGTTCACCGAAGTCTTGAAATGGATGTTGCCGAGGCCGCCCTTGCCGCCCTGCGCCACCAGCAGGCGCTGGCCGTGCGCGGTGAGGTCGCCGATCATCTCGTCGGTGTCGACGTTGGTGACCATGGTGCCCACCGGCACGCGGATCGTGGTGTCCTCGCCGCCCTTGCCGTACATGTCGCTGCCCATGCCGTTCTGGCCGCGCTGCGCCTTGTAGCTGCGCTGGTGGCGGAAGTCGACCAGGGTGTTCAGGCCCTCGTCGGCCACCAGCCACACCGAGCCGCCGCTGCCGCCGTCGCCGCCGTCCGGCCCGCCGAACGGGATGAACTTCTCGCGCCGGAAACTTGCACAGCCGTTGCCGCCGTCGCCGGCCTGGACCTTGATGATTGCTTCGTCGACGAATTTCATGGGGTGGGGCCTGGGAACGGGGAACGGGGAACGGGGAACGGGGAACGGGGAACGGGGAACGGGGAACGGGGAACGGGGAACGGCAGCTACAGGGTAGCGGGAAGTATCCATTCCCCGTTCCCTGTGGCCCGCTCCCCGCCCAAAAACAAAAGCCCCGCCGGAGCGGGGCCTTCGCTGCAGCTTCGCGGAGGCTTACGCCTTGACGACGCTGACGAAACGGCGGTTGTTCTCGCCACGGACCTTGAACTCCACCGTGCCGTCCACCAGGGCGAACAGGGTGTGGTCGCGGCCGAGGCCCACGCCGGTGCCGGGATGGAACTGGGTGCCGCGCTGACGCACGATGATGTTGCCGGCCTCGATGGCCTGGCCGCCGTACACCTTCACGCCCAGGTACTTCGGGTTGGAGTCGCGACCGTTGCGGGACGAACCTACGCCTTTTTTGTGTGCCATGACTGTTTACTCCGGCTGTATCAGGCGTTGATGCCCGTGATCTCGACTTCGGTGAAATGCTGGCGGTGGCCCTGCTGCCGCTTGTAGTGCTTGCGGCGGCGGAACTTGATGATGCGGATCTTGTCGGCACGGCCGTGCTTGCGCACGGTGGCGGACACGGTGGCGCCGGCCACGGTGGGCGCACCAACGGTGATCGACTCGCCTTCGCCAACCAGCAGCACCTGGTCGAACTTCACGGCGGCGCCTTCTTCGGCGTCCAGCAGCTCCACGCGCAGGACGTCGCCCTGCTGCACACGGTACTGCTTGCCGCCAGTCTTGATGACTGCGTAACTCATGGGAATAGCCCTTCTGTCGTTATTCTCTTGGGTTCCGTCACGGCCTTTCGGGCCGGACGAACCGGGGATTGTAGCCAATCGCCAGCGCGCTGGTCAAATCGTGACCAGCACCCCGCGCCCAGCCGTCACATCGGCGAAAGCCTTACTTGCCGGGCTCGAGCGCTGTGCCGTCAGCCGGCTGACTGGCCGGACATTTGCCCTCAGCGCTGAGCGTCCCCTTCTGCTGCAGGGCATGGATCATCGCCATGGCACGCTCGCTGCCCCAGAGCTTGCCGACCTGCATCCCTTCTTCCATGGCCTTGGGCATTACGGTGATCACCTTCTGGCCCAGCGGGGACCGGTAGAACTTCAAGAGGCCAGCCACGTCCTCGGCTGTAAAATGCGCCTGATAGATGGGAATCATGCGTCCCATAAGCTCGTTGACGCTCGCTGCATCGACGAAACCCTCCCAGTAGCTGGCTGGCACGCACGGCAGGCTGCGCCCCATCATGCCGGACAGCTGCTTGCCCATCTGCATCATTCTCTGGTCCAGATGTATGACCTGAAACAGCTGGCGCACCTGTTGTTCGCTCGGCTGCGCGGCCAGCGCCGGCGCCGTCACTCCAAGCATCACTGCGGCGCCTGCGATGGCGCCCATCCACCTGTGCTTTGCCATGCCCCTCTCCTGAAGATGAAGACCGCACCACCGTGACCGCCAAGCATTTAGCCATACCAGTGAATATCGGGGAACTCCGCCGACGGGGCACCTCGCAAAGTGAACCGAACTGAACTGTTTGGTATAGTAAAGGGCTCCCCCTCGATCCCAAGGCGTCATGGACACCATCCGCATCCGCGGCGCGCGCACGCACAATCTCAAGAACATCGACCTCGACCTGCCCCGCGACAAGTTGATCGTGATCACCGGCCTGTCCGGCTCGGGCAAGTCGTCATTGGCCTTCGACACCATCTACGCGGAGGGCCAGCGCCGCTACGTGGAATCCCTGTCGGCCTACGCCCGGCAGTTCCTCTCCATGATGGAGAAGCCCGACGTCGACCACATCGAGGGCCTGTCGCCGGCGATCTCGATCGAGCAGAAATCCACCTCGCACAACCCGCGCTCCACCGTGGGCACGATCACCGAGGTGTACGACTACCTGCGCCTGCTCTACGCCCGTGTGGGCACGCCGCGCTGTCCCGACCATGGCATCCCGCTGGAGGCGCAGACGGTGAGCCAGATGGTGGACGCCACGCTGGCGCTGGACCCGGAGAAGCGCTGGATGCTGCTCGCCCCGGTGGTGCGCGAGCGCAAGGGCGAGCACGTGCAGGTGTTCGAGCAGCTGCGCGCGCAGGGCTTCGTGCGCGCCCGCGTGGATGGCGCGGTGTACGACCTCGACGCGGTGCCGCCGCTGGGCCTGCGCATCAAGCACACCATCGAGGCGGTGATCGACCGCTTCCGCCCGCGCGACGACATCAAGCAGCGCCTGGCCGAGTCGTTCGAGACCGCGCTGCGCCTGGGCGACGGACTGGTGATCCTGGCAGACATGGACGATCCGTCCGCGAAGGAGCAACTGTTCTCCTCGCGCTATTCCTGCCCGGTCTGCGACTACTCGCTGCCGGAGCTGGAGCCGCGGCTGTTCTCGTTCAACTCGCCGGTCGGCGCCTGCCCGTCCTGCGACGGACTCGGCGTGACCCAGGTGTTCGACCCCGCGCGCGTGGTGGGCCATCCGGAACTGCCGCTGTCCGGCGGCGCGATCCGCGGCTGGGACCGGCGCAACCCGCACTACTTCCAGATGCTGCAGTCGCTGGCCGCGCATTACGGCTTCGACGTGGACACCCGCTGGCAGGATCTGCCCAAGGCCACGCAGCAGGCGATCCTGCACGGCAGCGGCAAGGAGAAGATCGCGTTCCGCTACCTCACCGAACGCGGTGGCCGCGTCACCCGCGAGCATGCGTTCGAGGGCATCCTGCCGAACCTGGAGCGGCGCTACAAGGAAACCGAATCCGCCGCGGTGCGCGAGGAGCTGGCGAAGTACATCAGCGACCATCCCTGCCCCGAGTGCGAGGGCCAGCGCCTGAACCGCTCGGCGCGCAACGTGTTCGTGGCCGACCACGCGCTGCCAGCGCTCACCCATCGCTCCATCGACGACGCGCTGGCGTTCTTCGCGGAGCTGACGCTCAGCGGCTGGCGCGGCGAGATCGCGGCGAAGATCATCAAGGAGATCCGCGAGCGCCTCACCTTCCTCAACGACGTGGGCCTCAACTACCTCACGCTGGACCGCCAGGCCGACACGCTGTCCGGCGGCGAGGCGCAGCGCATCCGCCTCGCCTCGCAGATCGGCGCCGGCCTGGTCGGCGTGATGTACGTGCTGGACGAGCCCTCGATCGGCCTGCACCAGCGCGACAACGAACGCCTGCTCGGCACGCTCACCCGCCTGCGCGACCTTGGCAACACGGTGATCGTGGTCGAGCACGACGAGGACGCGATCCGCATGGCCGACCACGTGCTCGACATCGGCCCCGGCGCCGGCGTGCACGGCGGCGACGTGGTGGCGCAGGGCACAGTGAAGGACATCCTCGCCTCGAAGCGCTCGATCACCGGCCAGTTCCTCTCCGGCGAACGCGCCATCGAAGTGCCGAAGCAGCGCCGCCAGCCCAACGACGACGCGTACTGGCTACGCCTGCGCGGCGCCAGCGGCAACAACCTGAGGAACGTGGACCTGGACGTCCCGGCCGGACTGTTCACCTGCGTCACCGGCGTGTCCGGCTCGGGCAAGTCCACCCTGGTCAACGACACCCTGTTCCGCCTCGCCGCCAGCGAACTCAATGGCGCCAGTGCGCAGCCCGCGCCGTACAAATCGGTGCAAGGCCTGCAGCTGTTCGACAAGGTGGTGGACATCGACCAGTCGCCGATCGGCCGCACGCCGCGCTCCAACCCCGCCACCTACACCGGCCTGTTCACCCCGCTGCGCGAACTGTTCGCCCAGGTGCCCGAGGCGCGCGCACGCGGCTACGAGCCGGGCCGCTTCAGCTTCAACGTGCGCGGCGGCCGCTGCGAGGCCTGCGAAGGCGACGGCATGCTGAAGGTGGAAATGCACTTCCTGCCCGACGTCTACGTGCCCTGCGACGTCTGCCACGGCAAGCGCTACAACCGCGAGACGCTGGAGATCCACTACAAGGGCCACACCATCGCCGACGTGCTGGACATGACGGTGGAGGACGCGCTGAAGCTGTTCGAGAACGTGCCGGTGATCGCGCGCAAGCTCGACACGCTGCGCGCGGTGGGCCTGGACTACATCAAGCTCGGCCAGAGCGCGACCACGCTGTCCGGCGGCGAGGCGCAGCGCGTGAAGCTCTCCAAGGAGCTCAGCAAGCGCGACACCGGCAACACCCTGTACATCCTCGACGAACCCACCACCGGCCTGCACTTCCACGATATCGAGCAACTGCTCGACGTGCTGCACCAGCTGGTGGACCAGGGCAACACCGTGGTGGTGATCGAGCACAACCTCGACGTCATCAAGACCGCCGACTGGGTGGTCGACCTCGGCCCCGAGGGTGGCGCGGGCGGCGGCCGCATCCTGGTCAGCGGCACGCCGGAAACCGTGGCTGCCACGCCCGAATCACACACCGGCCGTTTCCTCGCACCGCACCTGAAACCCGTCAAGACGAGCGCCGCGAAGCGGACCAAGAGCGAACTCAAGCACATCGCCTCGGCGGACAAGCACAAGCCGATGCGCGGGAAAAAGAAGAAGACTCCATGAGCAAGACCGACAACGCATCGCCCAAACCCGCGCGCCGCGGCAGGAAAACCGGGTCCGCCGCCACACCGGCAATCGCCGAGGCAACGCAGGCTTCGCAACCGCTGTTCACGGCAGACATCGCCGCACGCTGGCGCGACCTCGACGCCTTCAACCACGTCAACAATTCCAACTACCTCACCTATCTGGAGGAAGCGCGGCTGCAGTGGCTGAGCCACGTACCCGGCCCCTGGTTCGACGAACACGCGATGCCGGTGATGGCCGCCGTGCAGCTCAACTACCGCCGCCCCATCGAATGGCCGGCGCGGTTGCACGTGGAGCTCTACTGCGAGCACATCGGCAACAGCTCGATGACCATCGCCCACCGCATCGTGGACGCGCACGATGGCACGCGCCTTTACTGCGACGGCCACGTGGTGATGGTGTGGATGGATCCGGCCAGCGGCAAGCCGGTGCCGCTGCCCGGGGCGATCCGCGTCGCGATCGGCTAGGCCGCCGCTCTCCATGCGCGACCGCCTGCCCTGGTCCGCACCACATTCGCGGTCCACCGCGACGCGGACGCACCGGTCGAAACCATCGCGGGCAGGCGACACGCCTGGCGGTTCCGTCCGCATTTCCACGCCGGCGACGAGATCGTGCGCGTGCTCGCCGGCCGCGCGCGCCTGCGCCTGCCCGACGGCTGCCGCGACGTCGCCGCCGGCGACATGCTGGTGGTGCCGGCCGGCGTGATCCATCGCTTCGAGCCGCTGGACGGGCAGGGCTGGGCCTTCGTCTCGCGCTTCGTGCCCGCGGCCCGAACAGGCGTGCGCGGAATCGCCACCCTGGCGGCCCTCGCCACCACGCTGCTGGTGCAGCGCCCTTCGCTGCACACCGATGTCGCGGCCGTCGCGCGGGACTGCGCCGTGTCCGAAGGACACCTGTCGCGCGCATTCCGGCGCGAGACCGGCAGCAGTCTGCACAACTACCACGTACTGCTCGCCCTGCAGCAGGCCAAGACGCTGTTGCGCCAGCAGGCTCCCGTGCTGGAAGCCGCGTTGGCCGCCGGCTTCTATGACCAGGCGCACCTCAATCGCGAATTCGTCCGCAGCTACGGCATGACGCCGGCCACCTTCCGTGACGGCTGGGCCGCCGCCGCATGAGCGGCCGCCTCAGCCCAGCTCCAGCGCCATGTACAACGTGCCCGGCAACGGGTTGTCGTAGTAGGGAGGCACCGCGCGGAATCCCAGCGCCGCATACAGGTGCCTCGCGGCATCCATGCTGGCCAGCGTGTCCAGCACCACGCGCGCATGGCCGGCCTCGCGGGCGCGCAGCAGGATCGCCTCCGCCAGCCGGCGTCCCAGCGCCTGCCCGCGCGCGGCGGGGCGCAGGTACAGGCGCTTGATCTCGCCGGTGGCCGGCATAGCCGTCGGTCGCAGCGCCACGCAGCCCAGCACCGCGCCCGCCGCATCGCGGGCGATCAGGATGTCGCCCAGCGGCGGCGCGTACTTGCCGGGCAGTTGCGCCAGCTCGGCCGCGAAGCCCTGGAAGGAAAGGTCGATGCCGAGACTGTCCGCGTATTCCGCGAACAGCTCGCGCACCACCGCACCGTCCGCAGGGAAACGGGCCGATGCAATGCTGATACCCGATGCCGTCGACATGCCTGGTCGCCTCCACCAGCCGGTTGTCGCACCAGTCTGCCGGAGACGATCATCGCGCGCTTGGATGATCCTGACCTCGTCGCCACGCGCGCGTCGCCGTCGCTACTTCACCAGAATCTCGTCCGCGAACAGCCAGGTGTTCGAGGCACCGTTCGGGAAGGCTGCAGGCACCGTGGCGTAGCGGTTCGCAGCGACGCGGACGTAGCGCGCAGTCACCCGCTTGGCCGCCCTGAACACCACATGGTACTGGTGCGGATTCGGGTCCATCAGGTCGGCCTGCGGCTGCTCGGTATCGACCGTGGTCCAGTGCTTCCCGTCATCGGAAACCTCGAAGCTCACCGTGTGCGGCGGCAGGATGCGCGAACCGGTGTCCTGCAGGAAATCCGCCGCAATCGCATGGATCGTCGTGGACTTTTGCAGGTCGATGGTGGCATCCACATCGGCGTCGTTCCAGCCCGACCATTGCCCGTTGTGGAAGTCGCCGCCGCCCAGCACCCCATCCGTCAGCGCGGTGGCAGGCGCGTACTTCGGCGACACCGGCTGGGCTAGGCTCAACGGCTTGCCGGTGGCAAGATTGTCCACCAGGGTGAAGCTGACCGGATCGTCGTAGCGCAGCCCCTTGCGGAACGGCACCACCTTCAGCGCGCCTGCATGGCGCAGCGTCACCGTGCCGGTGAACGATGGCGAGCCGACGGTGGGCGTGCTGCCGTCCAGGGTGTAATGGCTCGCCAGGTCGTCGAAGCCGCGCTGCGCATGCAGTTGCCAGCCGCCCTTTGCATCCGCCGTGACCGCGTACTTCACCACGGCGTGATCTTCCGGACCGTAGGCCACGTGCCACGCATCCAGCCGCGGATAGTGCGCCTGCAGGCGCTGGTGGAAATCCGCCCATGCCGCGCCATCGTGCGCGTTGCCGCGCCACAGGTTCTCGGCGAAGGCCAGCACGCGCGGATACAGCTTGGACTCGGCGTTGTACGGGTTCGCGCGCTCGCTCCACAGCGGCGCCTCGGCACCCAGCAGTTGCGGGCGATGCGCCGCGAACACGGCGGCGTCCGCCTTCGCGTCGTCCGGGCTGCTGTCGTTGGCGATGTCGGTGCCGAACACGTCTTTCACCGTCAGCGAATCCAGCGCGCGGTCGATGTAGAACGGTCCGGCGACCACCACGTGGTTGCCGTTGGCCAACGCCTTGGCCTGCTCGTCCGCGCCGCGCCAGGCTTCGATGACGGCCTGCGTGTCGGCACCGCCTTCGAGGATCTCGTCCCAGCCGACCAGGGTCTTGCCCTTGCCTTCCAGGTAACGCTGGATGCGCTTGATGAAGTAGCTCTGCAGGCCGTCCTCGTCCTTCAGGCCCAGCTTGTGCATCAGTGCCTGGCAGGAGGCGCACTCGTGCCAGGCGACCTTGGGCGTCTCGTCGCCGCCGATATGCACGTACCGCGACGGGAACAGCGGCAGCACCTCGTCCAGCACGTTCTCCAGGAAAGTGAAGGTGCCCTCGTCGCCCACGCAGTCGATGTTCTTGTGCACGCCCCAGGCGGTGGTCACGGCCACCGGCTTCTTGCTGCACGACAACCCGGGATAGGCCGCGATCGCCGCCACGCTGTGCCCCGGCATCTCGATCTCGGGGATCACGGTGATGTTGCGCCGGCGCGCGTAGTCCACCACCTCGCGGATCTGCGCCTGCGTGTAGAAGCCACCGTAGCGGGTGCCGTCCGCCTCGGTGCGCCATGCGCCCACGCTGGTGAGTTTCGGATAGCGCTTGATCTGGATGCGCCAGCCCTGGTCGTCGGTGAGGTGCCAGTGGAAGGTGTTGATCTTGTAGTAGCTGAGCAGGTCGAGCTGCTTCTCGACGAAGCTCACCGGAAAGAAATGCCGGCTGACATCCAGCATCACGCCGCGCCAGGCATAGGCCGGCGCGTCCTCGATGCGCACGGCGGGAACCTCCACCTGCGGCGACTTCTCCAGCGGCAGCAACTGGCGCAGCGTCTGCACACCCCAGAACAGGCCCTTGTCGGTGGACGCGCTGACCGTGACCTGCTTCGACGTCACCTCGAGCCGGTAGGCCTCGTCGCCCCGCACGGCGGGATCGAGCTTCAGCACGATGGCGTGCGCGCCGGCCCCCTCATGCACCGCGATCCCGGTCTGCGCGCGGATCGCGTCGCGCAGGAAGGCGGCGATCTCGCGGCCGCGGGCGTCCTTCGGCGCCTCCACGCGGGTGCGTGCATCCAGCCGGTAGCTGCCCTGCTCCAGTTGCAGGTGCCGCGGCTCGGGAATGACAGCGACGCCGGTCGCCATGACCAGCGCCGGAAGCAGCGTGGCCAGGCCCAGCAGGCATCGTGCAAGGATCTTCGGCATCAGTGCTTCCCCATGTCGTTCGGACGGGACCGGCAGCCAAAGCGCAATCCGGCGCATGGCGGCGATCGGGAATCGGGACAACCCCGGTGACTTGCCGGCGCCCGGCATCCATGGCGTCGGCTCTTTTGCTCACTTGTAAATCATCGTTTCATACGTGCACACTAGCACGCAAGATTCGCTGGCGACACTGTGCACGAACATGCAACGCGATCTCGGCGCCCGCCAGGCAGACGACGACGGCAACACACAGCGCAGGGTGAAGACATGACGCATGCCAGCGCAGACGCCGCAACTCCCCCCGGTCCAGCGGGGACATCGGTGTACGCGGCGGGCCGCCGGCTGCCGCGGCTGTCCTTCGGCGGCGCACCGATCGGCAATCTGTATGCCGGCGTGGCGGAAGGCGACGCCATCGAGACCGTGCGGCACGCGTGGCGATCGGGCATCCGCCACTTCGACACGGCGCCCTATTACGGCTACGGCCTCAGCGAGACCCGGCTCGGCATGGCGCTGGCGGGCAT
This sequence comes from Rhodanobacter geophilus, assembly GCF_040812275.1. Lineage (NCBI taxonomy): Bacteria > Pseudomonadati > Pseudomonadota > Gammaproteobacteria > Lysobacterales > Rhodanobacteraceae > Rhodanobacter > Rhodanobacter geophilus. The sequence goes on from NZ_JBFOHL010000004.1 coordinate 251,800, forward strand.
CCCGCGCGCCGACTACAGCCTGTCGACCAAGGTGGGCCGCCTGCTGCTGGACACCGGCGGCGGCCAGCCGGCGCCGGATGACGGCTTCGCGGTGAGCGGGCGGCAGGCCGTGTTCGACTACAGCCGTGACGGCATCCTGCGCTCGGTGGAATCCAGCCTGCGCCGGCTGGCCACCGACCACGTCGAGATCCTGCTGCTGCACGACATCGGCGCGCTGACCCACGGCGCGCGCCATCCGGCCATCCTGCGCCAGGCCCTGGACGAAGCCCTCCCCACGATGGCCGAATTGCGCAGCCAGGGCGTCTGCGGCGCGATCGGCCTCGGCGTCAACGAGCAGGAGGTGTGCCTGCAGGTGATGCCGGCGTTCGCGCTGGACGTGATCATGCTGGCCGGCCGCTACACCCTGTTCGAGCAGCGCGACAGCGCTGAATTGATGGCGCAGGCCGTGCAGCGCAACGTCGCCGTGATGGCGGCCGGCCCCTACAACTCCGGCCTGCTGGGCGCCGCCGACGCACCCGGCACCACCTACAACTACGCCCCGGCCGATGCCGCGACCCGCGCGCGGGCGCAGCGCTACTACGACCTGTGCGGCCGGCGCGGCGTCCCGGTCGGCGCCGTCGCGCTGCAGTTCCCGCTGGCGCATCCCGCCGTCGCCACCGTGGTGTGCGGCCTGCGTTCGCCGGCGGAAGTCGACAGCGCCGTGCAGCGCATGCACGCGCCCTTGCCGCCCGCGCTGTGGGACGAGCTGCGCGAGGCCGGCCTGCTCGACGCCAGCGCGAGTACGCCATGCAGCTGATCGACGCCCACCAGCACTACTGGCGTGTGGATCGCGGCGATTACGCCTGGCTGCGCGATGCGCCCGCCGCGTTGCAGCGCGATTTCCTGCCCGCCGACCTCGAGACCCGGCGCAGCGCCGCCGGCGTGGCCGGCAGCGTGCTGGTGCAGGCGGCGGCGACCGAGGCGGAAACGCGCTACCTGTTCGAACTGGCCCGTGCCGACCGCAGCATCCTCGGCGTGGTGGGCTGGGTGGATTTCGAGGCGCCCGACGTGGCTGCGCGCATCCGTGCACTGGCGCGCGACGGCGGCGACCTGCTGCTGGGCCTGCGGCCGATGGCGCAGGACCACCCCGATCCGGACTGGCTGGCGCGCCCCGCGCTCGACGCGGCATTCGACTGCCTGGAAGAACAGGACCTCGCCTTCGACGCCCTGGTGCGCCCGCCGCAACTGCCGGCGCTGCAACGGCGGCTGCGGCGCGAACGCGAGCTGCGCGTCGTGCTCGACCACGCCGGCAAGCCGGACATCGCGCACGGCCGCTTCGACGACTGGGCCCGGCCGATCCGCGAGCTGGCCGAGTTGCCCGGGCTGTGCTGCAAGTTCTCCGGCCTGCTGACCGAGCTCGCGCCCGGCATGCCGGCCGCCGCGCTCGATCCGTACGTCGAACACCTGTTCGCCTGCTTCGGCACCGAGCGCCTGCTCTGGGGCAGCGACTGGCCGGTGCTCACGTTGCGCGACAGCTATGCGCACTGGCTGGAACTCGCCCGCGCGCTCGCGCAACGGCACGCACCCCACGCGCTGGAGCGCATCTTCAGCCGCAACGCGCTGGCGTTCTACCGGCCGCGACGCGCACCCGACTTCCCCGCCTCCGCAGGAGCCCCCGCATGAACCTCTCCACCATCCACGGAGCACGCCCATGAGCACCCGGCTGCAAGGCAAGCACGCCCTGGTCACCGCCGCCGGCGCCGGCATCGGCCGCGCCACCGCGCTCGAGTTCGCGCGCGAAGGCGCCGAGGTGCTGGCCACCGACATCGACGCCGCCGCGCTGGCCAGCCTGGCGCAGGAACAGCCGGCCATCCGCACCCAGGTGCTGGATGTCACCAGCAGCGCCGCCATCCGCGCCCTGGTCGACGCGAACGCGCCGTTCGACGTGCTGTTCAACTGCGCCGGCTACGTGCACGCGGGCACCATCCTCGACACCGACGACGATGCCTGGCAGCGCTCGTTCCGCATCAACGTGGACGGCATGTACTGGCTGTGCCGTGCGGTGCTGCCGGCGATGCTGGAGCGCGGCCGCGGCAGCATCGTCAACATGTCCTCGGTGGCGTCCAGCATCAAGGGCGTGCCGAACCGCTTCGCCTACGGCACCACCAAGGCCGCGGTGATCGGCCTCACCCGCTCGATCGCCGCCGACTACGTGGCGCGCGGCGTGCGCTGCAACGCGATCTGCCCCGGCACGGTGAAGACGCCCTCGCTGGGCGATCGCGTGCGCGCGCTGGGCGGCGACGAACAGGCGGTGTGGAAGAGCTTCACCGACCGCCAGCCGATGGGCCGCCTCGGCACGCCGGAGGAGATCGCCGCGCTCGCGCTGTATCTCGCCTCCGACGAATCCTCCTTCACCACCGGCACCACCCACGTCGTGGATGGCGGCTGGTCCAACTGAACACGGAAACAGCATCATGAAACTCGTCCGTTACGGCGCCGCCGGGCAAGAGCGCCCCGGCCTGATCGACGCACAGGGCAAGCTGCGCGACCTCTCCGCCCACCTTGCCGACATCGACGCCGCTGCGCTGGTGCGTGCAGGCCGCGCGCGACTGGCGGCGATCGATCCGGCCACGCTGCCGGAAGTCGCCGGCACGCCGCGCCACGGCGCACCGGTGGCGCACGTGGGCAAGATGATCTGCGTAGGCCTCAACTACACCGACCACGCCGCCGAGACCGGCGCGACGGCGCCCGAGCAGCCCATCCTGTTCATGAAGGCCACCAGCGCCATCATGGGCGCGAACGACGACGTCGTCATCCCGAAGGGCTCGGTGAAGACCGACTGGGAGGTGGAGCTCGGCGTGGTGATCGGCGACACCGCGCGCCACGTGGGCGTGGACGATGCGCTGAACCACGTTGCCGGCTACCTGGTGGTGAACGATCTTTCCGAGCGCGAGTTCCAGCTCGAGCACGGTGGCCAGTGGGTAAAGGGCAAGAGCTGCGACACCTTCGGCCCGATCGGCCCGTGGCTGCTCACCGCCGACGAGGTGGCCGACCCGCAGGACCTGGCGATGTGGCTGGAGGTCAACGGCCACCGCTACCAGGACGGCAACACCCGCAACATGATCTTCGGCGTGGCCGAACTGGTGAGCTACATCAGCCGCTACATGACCCTGCAGCCGGGCGACGTCATCAGCACCGGCACGCCCGCCGGCGTGGGCCTGGGCCTGAAGCCCCCGGTGTACCTGCGTCCCGGCGACGTGATCGAGCTCGGCATCGCCGGCCTGGGCACGCAGCGCCAGCGCACGGTGGCCTGCAGCGACGCGGCGCAGTCATGAGCAGCGTCACCGACACCGCGCCCGCCAACGTCGGCGCCGCGCGCATCGTGGCGCTGGACACGCTGGACGTGCGCTTCCCCACCTCGCGCGAGCTGGACGGCTCGGACGCGATGAACCCCGACCCGGACTACTCGGCCGCCTGCGTCACGCTGCGCACCGACCATCCCGGCGTGGTGGGCCACGGCTTCGTGTTCACCATCGGCCGCGGCAACGAGGTGCAGACCGCCGCGCTGGCGGCGCTGGCCGAGCACGTCACCGGCCTCTCCGTCGGCGCCATCGTCGACGACCTTGGCGGTTTCGCCCGCCGCCTCGTCGGCGATTCGCAACTGCGCTGGCTCGGTCCCGAGAAGGGCGTGATGCACATGGCGATCGGCGCGGTGATCAACGCCGCCTGGGATCTCGCCGCGCGCCTCGCCGGCAAGCCGCTGTGGCGCTACATCGCCGAGCTGTCGCCGGAACAGATCGTCGCCGCCATCGACTTCCGCTACCTCAGCGACGCGCTCACGCCCGACGAGGCGCTGGCCATCCTGCGCGCCGCCGTGCCGCACCGGCAGCAGCGCATCGAACAGCTGCTGGCCGAAGGCTACCCCGCCTACACCACCTCCCCCGGCTGGCTGGGCTACAGCGACGAGAAGATGCAGCGGCTGGCCCGCGAGGCGGTCGCCGACGGCTTCCGCACGATCAAGCTCAAGGTGGGCCTGGACGCGGCGGACGACGTGCGGCGCTGCCGCCTCGCACGCGAAACCGTCGGCCCCGCCATCGCCATCGCCATCGACGCCAATCAGCGCTGGGACGTGCCCGACGCCATCGCGTGGCTCAAGCAGCTCATCGTCTTCGACATCGCGTGGATCGAGGAGCCGACCAGCCCCGACGACATCCTCGGCCATGCGGCGATCCGCCGCGCGGTGGCGCCGATGCCGGTCTCCACCGGCGAGCACACCCACAACCGGGTGATGTTCAAGCAGCTGTTCCAGGCCGGCGCGGTGGACCTGGTGCAGATCGACGCGGCCCGCGTGGGCGGCGTCAACGAGAACCTGGCGATCCTGCTGCTGGCGGCCAAGTTCGGCGTGCGCGTGTTCCCGCACGCCGGCGGCGTGGGCCTGTGCGAACTGGTGCAGCACCTGGCGATGGCGGACTTCGTGGCGATCACCGGCCAGAAGGAAGACCGCGCCATCGAGTTCGTCGACCACCTGCACGAGCACTTCGTCGATCCGGTGACGATACGCGAAGGCCGTTACATCGCCCCCACGGCGCCGGGCTTTTCCGCGGAGATGAAGGCAAGCTCGCTGCGCGACTACGCCTTCCCGCATGGCGTGGTGTGGCAATCCTGACCCACCGGAGCTGCGTGATGAATCTGCCCTGCCGCCTCGTGAAATCCGCCCTCGCCTGCGCACTCGCATCCGCCTGCGCCATGGCGCACGCCGCGACGCCCGCGAACACCGGCATGCATCCGGTCGCGGCGATCCAGGACACCGAAACGCCGGCGCAGCGCGACGCGCGCATGGCCTGGTGGCGCGCGGCGCGCTACGGCATGTTCATCCACTGGGGCGTGTATTCGGTGCCGGCGGGCGTATGGCACGGCAAGCCGGTGGACGGAGCGGGCGAATGGATCATGCACGACGCGCGCATCCCGGTGGCCGAGTACAAACAGCTGCCCGCCCAGTTCGACCCCACGCAGTTCGACGCGCGCACCTGGGTGTCGCTGGCCAGGGCCGCGGGCATGAAGTACATCGTGATCACCGCCAAGCACCACGACGGCTTCGCGATGTTCGACTCGAAGGCGAACGCGTTCAACATCGTCGACGCCACGCCGTTCAAGCGCGACCCGCTGCGCGCGCTGGCCGACGAGGCGAAACGGCAGGGCATCAAGTTCGGCGTCTACTACTCGCAGGACCAGGACTGGACCGCGCCGGGCGGCGCCGCCATCGGCGGCCACTGGGACAAGGCGCAGGACGGCGACTTCGCCACCTACCTGCACACCAAGGCGATCCCGCAGATCAAGGAACTGCTGGCGAAGTACCACCCGGCGGTGCTGTGGTTCGACACGCCCACCCGCGAGATGACGCCGCAGCTTGCCGCGGAAATCGTGAAGCTGCTCGACCGGTACCCGCAGCTGATCTGGAACAACCGGCTGGGCGGCGGCTACCCGGGCGACACCGAGACGCCCGAGCAGCACATCCCGCCGCAGGGCTTTCCCGGCAAGGACTGGGAAACCTGCATGACGATCAACGACACCTGGGGCTACAAGTCGGGCGACACCAACTTCAAGTCCACCACCGTGCTGCTGCGCAACCTGGTCGACATCGCCAGCAAGGGCGGCAACTACCTGCTGAACGTGGGGCCCGACTCGCACGGCGTGATCCCGGCCCCCGAGGCCCAGCGCCTGCGCGTGATCGGCCAGTGGCTCGCGGTCAACGGCGAATCGATCTACGGCACCCGCCCCACGCCGTTCGCCGACCCGCACGGCAGCTACTCCGCCACGCGGAAGGACGCCAACGGCAAACCCGTCTGGGTGCCCACCTGGGACTGGCGCGCCACCCAGCGCCCCGGCAAGGTCTACATCCACCTGCTCGAATGGCCCGGAACCTCGTTCCACCTCGCCGACGCGACCATCCATGCCACCGGCGCCTACCTGCTGGCCGATCCGAAGCACGCGCCGCTCAAGTTCACCCAGCACGGCACGCGACTCGACGTGCAGTTGCCGGCCAGGCCGCTGGACCCGGTCGACACCGTGCTGGTTGTCACCACCGGCACTCGGGTAAGTATCCCCCGGCAAAGCCGGGGGCTTTAGTTGTGTGAGCCGCTCAAAGCGGCTGAATCGGGGGCGCTAACGCGACCCCAGTCTTTGGCGCCACCGTTCGGTGGCGGGCTTCATCGCAATAGCTGCAACTGCTCCAACCGTCGATCCTC